>JBJKSS010000414.1:0-8413 GCA_046703745.1 Spirochaetota bacterium | reverse complement strand
TATGCCAATCATTATTAAAATTGTGCCGACTATTTCCAGACCGTAAATATTGAAAAAATTATACTTGTCCAGTATTAGAAATGTAAAATATTTGATCTTTATAATCCAGAAAAAAGTGCCTATCAGGATCAGCCTTAATGATTGGATCAGTTCTTTTGTTTGATGTTTTTCCAGAAAAGTACTCCTGATTTTTTTATTGTTCAAATAACTTTTTTAATGATTATATAATACCATATAAAATGTCTATACACAAGACAAATTAAACATCTCGCCTTTTTTCATATTTAATTTAATGACCTTGCCGATCAGCAATTCGATATCTTCGGGTCTTAATCCGCCGTTAAAGGGCCTTATGACATCAATCATTTCCCGGGTTATGGTTTCTCCTTTAGTGATGTCTTTGCCCGCATAAAGGCTCCTTCTTGCCCCGTTTTCAATCTCAATATCGGATCTTTTTATATGACCCGCCATGCTTCTGTCAACCATGTCAAGTTTATTCTTCAGATCAATGAAGTCCTCCGGTGTCGATGAAATCGCATGATCCGGGCCGGGCAGGTTCCTGTCCAGTGTAAAATGTTTTTCAAATACCGATGCTCCGAGTGTCCTTGCCACTATTGCCATGCTGTTGTCCCGGGTATGATCCGAAAAACCGACAGGATAATTAAAGAGTATTTTCAGTCTTTCTATCATTCCCATGTCCATGTCATCGTATTTCGGCGGATATTTGGAAATCGTATGAAGAAGGATTATATTGTCATTGCCTGCCATGTTTATCGCTTCAATCGCCCTTTCAATCGTATCCATGCCCGTCATTCCTGTGGAAAGAATCACCGGCTTTTTCGTAGAAGCTATATATTTTAAAAGTTCATAATAATTGGTGTCCATAGAGGCAATCTTGTAAAACGGCACATCGAGTTTTTCCAGGATATCAACGGCCTCAAAGCAAAAGGGTGTTGAAAAAAAAACGATCTTCATTGCCCTGCAGTAATCCGCTATTTCCCTGAAATCGTCTGCCGAAAGCTCGAGATCCTTGAACAGTTTGAATGCAGGGGAGTTTCCTGCAACAAGCTTCTCTGTGATATAGGTTTGGAATTTTACGGCATTGACAAAGCTTTTCCTGGCAGCATCAATCATCTTTCTGGCAAGATTCAAATCCCTGTTATGATTGAGCCCGATCTCTGCTATGATATATGGTTTCGATATGTCGGTGACAGCTTCATCGCCTAATGATATTGATTTTGGCATTATTCTCCCCCCCGATTTTTTTAATTATTATCAGATTATCCTGGAAACTTCTTTTTTTAATTTTGATTGATGTTTTTCAAAATCTTCGATGATTGTTTCAAGGTTTTCGGTCATATCGTCCTTGAAGAAAATCAAAACAAGCGCCTTGATTTTATTGAAAAATTTGACCGGGTATATAAAAAGGGACTTCATGTCGGAATAACTTTTTATATAGTCCCTGTTATCACAAACGGATTTGAATTTTTTTATATCGCTGACAAACACCATTCTTTGCTTGTCAAAAATATGCTTTACAAGGGGATTCGCTTCATCCATGATCATCAATTCCGGATGCAGTTTTTCGTTGCCGACCTGGTTGACCTGCATAAACGAAGTCTTATTTTTCATGTTTATTAAGAATGACAACTTTGTTGCATTCAACTCCTGATAGATTTCATCAAAAATGGATTGAAGCGGCGATTTTTCACGGTTAATTTCCTCTATCTGTTTGGCCAGTTCATCTTCCCTGCCTGTTACATTATAAAAATCATCAGGAATTTTCGGAATGCTGTCTGTATTGCTTTTTCCCTCTCCGGTTTCTTCATCGATTTCCAGATCAAGGGTGTCGGCGGATTCTTCATTCAAATCAGACTGTTCCGATGGCGGTATTTCCTCGACTTCTATTTCTTCATCCGCTTCACTGGGCTCGATTGGCTCGGCCTCATTCAAGTCCTCAATCATTTCATTCTCGGCAATGACAGGCTCTTCACCGGCAAGATTCGATTCTGATAATTCTTCAGTATCAAGATTTTCAAGAGGTTCGGCTTCATCGATGTTTTCCAGTTCTTCAACCGGTTCGGCTTCTTCAACTGGAAGAGCTTCATCGATTTCTTCAATAGATTCTGCTTCCTCTACAGATTCAAGCGGGCTGATTTCTTCAGCAGCTTCCGCCTCTTCGATGCCGTCGAGGGACTCTATCTCCTCGACTTCTATTTCCTTCAGATTGTCTTCCAGCTGTTTTGCATTCCTCACCTGAGTTACATTTAACGGTGCGTTTATTTGAATTCCCTTTTCGGCTATTGTATTGACGAATTTTTCAAGGAGCATTTCAACCTTGTCAAGGCTGGCCCCCTGCCCGAATTCCTTGAGCTTGGTCTCCAGAAGGCCGCTAATTTTATCAAAAACAACATTGAGCTGTTCCTTGATAAAACTCATATCCTTTTCCCTGATTTTTTCCGGATTATCTATCAACAGGTGCAGGGTATTTTCTCTTTTAAGGTCAAGCTCCTTCAGGATAGTTTCAAGATCATTGCGCGATCTGGCCCGGATAATCTCCTCAACTATCGATGCGGTAAACAACGATGCCCTGCCGCGTATCCTGGAGAGCCTCGATCTGTCCGATGCAATAAAAATCATCAGGATCAGGAGATACAGGACGAAAAAAGCAAGAAAAAACAAAACGGTTTTTACCCTGAAATCGAAATCAAAAATCGAATTGTCTACCAGCCTGGCGACTGTAATTTCTGTGTGCTTTGGGCTTGTTGAAAAAATACGGTATTTTTTTGTCGTCATATTGCCGTATTTGTCACTGTAAACAATGTTTCTTATTTTTGAAGAATCAATATTGATCCCTGTCAGATTTTTTTTATCGATTTGTTCCGGAACAACCACTATGATGGCATTATTATCTGCAATATAGGCCCCGCCAATATCTGTAAAATTACCTATGCGAAGTATATCGTTTATAAATGAGGCATCAAAGTAAAAAAGCATCACTCCGACCGGCTTGCCGGCATTTTCCAGATTTTTCTTCAGTATCAGGCTCCCGTCAGCCGGATCTGACAGAAATGAAATCCTGCCGGCACTGAATTTATAAAAATCATTTCTTTTTTCAATACCGTCTTTTGACAAAAAAGTTATGAAACCGTAGTTTATTTCACGCTCGTCCTCATTCGTGGAAAATATGATATTGCGGTTATTATCAAAAAATTTTACGGCCCTTATAAATGTATTTTTTAAAATCAGTTCCCTGGCGCCGGCGAGTTCCCTTGTAATGTCATACCGCCTGTTCTTACTGCCTGTGAATTTGTCAAGATCAATCGTTTTTATGAACGGATTTATTTCCGTTGATTCTTCATTGATGAATGCATTATCTATTTTTACTGAAATATCCTTCAATTCACTGCTGAATCTCTGCTCTTCCATCGCGTTGACAAAATCAAAGCTCTTGATGTTAAAAACATTCAAAAAGAAGAGCAAAAAGATGATTGTGGCCGCGAATGCCGTTAATAAAAAGCTGATTGCGATCTTAAAAAAATTAGACATCTAATAATTTTTCCCTACTCTATATATCGGAATATTTAACATTTTCTTAGTTAATTATATAATAAAAATCAGGAATTTATAATAATTTTTACCAGTAAAAAAGTCATCTCGACAGGCAATTATTGCTTACCTGCCAGTTTATTCTTCAGATCAAACGGATATGGGGGGCAGCCGTTAATTTTTATATCAAAATCTTCGCCCTTGCAGCATCTGCCGAAACCGATCTTTAAGCCATCGTCATTATGAGCGGCATCTTCATTCGTCCCCAGATAAACGTGGGCCTTTTTGCCAGGATTTTCATCCAGCATCTGGAACGACAGAAGCAGGGCGTTCATGCATGAACTGCACGCGTCTTTCTCGTGTATCACGAAATTTTCCGGGATGATGTTCTGCATGACGGGTTTTTTAAAGGGCCTTTTAACCTTGTTTATGTCTTCCCCGAGGATTTCAATATCATTTATATTCACATTGAATTTTTCAATATAATACTTGAGATGTTTTACCTCATCAAGATCGAAACCCATCAACAAACTTCCGGCATAATCGGTTTCGGCCGGCTCGGCACCCGCAATTACAAGATCGAGGTTGAATAACTCTCCGCCCCTTGGCCCCATCTTTTCCATGCAGGTAATGCAGTCGATAATGTTGAGTCTGGGTTTTATTATAGAATTAAGATCAACTATAGATTCATTCAGGCCGGACTCATGGAAGTGACGCTTTTCATCGCCTACCAGAATCCCTTTGAGATTTTTCATGGCCAGTGTTATTCCCGTGGCATAATGAACCTTCATTACAGGAAGATTGATGATGGCATCGGCCTCAAGGACTTCCCTTGCGATCTTTATTTTGGGAAGGATCATCGGGTCATTGACATCCTTTTCGACAATTTCCGATCTGTTCAGATTGATCAATGGAAGATCATATTTTTTAGCCAATTCCGCGTAGCCTGTTTTGTTGAAAAACATATCGGTCATGGCTGGGCTGCCGAATGTCGACTCTGCAACAATCGGTTTTCTCATGCCATAATCATTCAACAGCTGTATCAGGGCTTCGGTAAGCCTGATATCCGTTATGCCTTCTGTCCCGTTTAAATTCGGCTTTATCATAACAGAATCGTTCTTGCCGATAAAGTTATTTATTCCTCCTGTCAAATCGATCGCCCTGTCCAATGCCCCCTTAATGTTGTCATCAATCCTGATGATGCTTACCTTGCCCATAATTTACACTCCTGTTTATTTGTTTTTAAAACAAAAGAGCCACCCTTTGCAGGATGGCTCTTGATTATTTTATTTTGCATGTTATCCTGCGCTATTGAATATTCCGACTGATACCACCACGACGACTGAAGCATTGTTTAAAATATTGTTAAAGCTGCTTTTTAGCACAGAATTCTCCCTGTTTTTTTATAACCTTAATGGGCGCTCATGTCAAGGAATAAAAATCATCATAATTGTAGTTTTTGCAATTTTAAAAATCCTTATTATTTGATTTTATTGTTGAATAAAAAACATTTTTCTAATAGAATAATCTTAATAAGAGAACTATCATGTCAATATCAGGCAATAATACAAGAAGACCGTACAAAATAGGTGTTTTGATCAATCAATTCAGGGATAAATATCCGGGTATAATCTGGAAATGCCTGAGAAAAATTGCCGCAAAAAACAATATTGATCTGATCATGCTTGTGGGCAACTCGATTAACAGCCCGTATGAAAATTACAAAGAGCACAACATCATATACAAATTTGTTGATAAAAGTTTTCTGGACGGCATTATTTTTATAGCCTCCATAGGCACGTTCATAAAACATTCCGAATACGAAAAATTTATCTGTCAATTTTCAGATTTGCCCTGTGTCAGTCTTTCGATAAAAATTGATAATATTACAAACATCCTGATAGACAACAGGAACGGCATAAAAGATGCGGTAAGGCACTGCGTGGAATTCCATGGATACAAAAGGATAGCCTTTATCCGCGGTCCCGAGGGACATAAGGAAGCAGATGAAAGATATTGGGGTTATGTGGAATCCCTGCAAGATTACAAAATAAAATTCGACCCTTCTCTTGTGATGCAGGGTAATTATGTGATTGACTCGGGAAAAAGGGAAGTCGAAAAATTATTAAGAAGCAATAAAAAAGTTGATGTGATAATTTCAAGCAATGATGATATGGCGCTCGGGGCGATCAATGCAATAATGGAAAACGGGCTCTGTGTCCCCGACGATATAGCAGTGATAGGATTTGATGACTGGGAGGAGACAAGGTTCCATATTCCTTCGATAAGTTCGGTAAAGCAGCCTTTTGAGCAGCAAATTGAATGCGCAATCAATGCGCTGACCAGACAGATCAGCAGCGGTGAAAGATCCGATGATATGGTGCTGCCGGCAAAGCTTATGCCCCGTCATTCATGCGGATGTTTTTCCCAGGAACCGGTTGAGAATAAAAATTTCAGTAATTCGGATAAAACGGGGAATGATGATGATTTCATCAATATGCTTGATTTGCTGATAAAACAGATTTTAAAGATCAAAAGCAGGGATTATTCACGACTCAAGGTAAACAGGCTTATCACTTCTTTAAGACAGGCGTTGAAAGAAAAAAACGGCATAAAATTGTTCCTGAATTCGCTTTTTTATGTTCTGGTTAATACAGGGATAAATGATGAAAATATCCAGCTTTGGCAGATGATGCTCACTATGCTCAAACAGAAAACAATTGAATGCACAAACGATATTGAAACGGTCGGCCTTATAAAGGACATATTTTACCAGTCAAACCTGCTGATTGCAAAACTTCAGGAAAGCAGCCAGGCCAATGAAAGATTTCTATTAAAAAACAATCTCCTGGGGCTCCATGCGGTAAGTCAGGATCTTATTACCCAGTTTAATTTTGAAGAATTATTCGCTGCGATAACCAGCCAGCTTCCGGCTTTGAATATCAACAATTTTTATGTTCTCCTTTATAAAGGTAAAGTCGAAAAATTAAAAGAATGTTCCTGGAACCTGCCCCAGTCAATTGAAATAGCACTCGCCATAAAAGATAAAAAACCCGAAACATTGCCCATTAATACGGTCAAAACCGCCGAAGTTTTGTCATTAATACTGAATGAAAAATCAAACGGCATTAACTGGATAATAATGCCGCTGTTTTTTCATGACGAACATTTCGGGCTGATTCTTTTTGAAGCAGGGCAGGAAGAAGGAATAATCTATGAAACTCTGAGGACGCAAATTTCAAGCGCAATTAAAGGTGCCATGATCCTTGAAAAGGAAAAAATGATCGGCGAAGAGCTGATCAAAACAAACCATGAACTGAAATCTCTTTCGTTCCACGACGAGTTAACCGGTCTTTATAACCGCAGGGGATTTTTTGCGCTAAGCGACGAGCTTTGCAAGCTTTCAAACCGCACAAGGCAGGGGTTTGTCCTGTTGTTTCTCGATCTTGATAATCTGAAAAAAATCAATGATACTTACGGACACAAGGAAGGAGATTACATTTTAAGGGTGTTTTCCGATATTTTAAAATCGCAGTTCAGGGAATCCGACATAATCTGCAGGATGGGCGGTGATGAATTCATTGTGCTTGCATATAATTCGCTCCCTGATTCCGTGGGCGCAATACAGGATAAACTGGACAAGGCAATTGAAGAGTATAATTTAAAAAACGTCAAACCATATAAATTATCCACAAGCACCGGTGTTGCCTGTTTTGACGCATGCAGCCCGATGACCATGGATGAAATGATAAGCATTGCGGACAAGGCCCTTTACAGGAACAAATTTGAAAAAAAGAATATTACCAGCTAATTTTTTTTTAAAAATCATGCGATATGATAATATATACTTAAAAGCAACCCCGATTTATCGGGGTCAGTTTTTTGTGAAATTAATTAGCCCGATCCCGATTGCAATCGGGAAACAATTGTCGGTATATACAGCTATAAAAATAATCTGGAGGAATAAATGGAAATCAAATCTTACACAGTCGAGAATGACGGCAGTTTTAATCTTGTGCTTGGCATGAGCCATTTTATCAAGACGGTAGATGATCTTGCCGAAATCATAAATACGACTGTGCCGAATGCAAAGTACGGCATTGCTTTCTGCGAGGCTTCAGGGCCCGCATTAATCAGGTTCGAGGGCAATGAAAAGGAACTTACAGACAAGGCAGTTGAAATAATGAAAAACATAAAAGCGGGACATTCATTCTGCATTACCTTAAAAGATTGCTTCCCGATAAACATATTGTCAAAGGTGAAAATGTGTGACGAAGTGGTTAATATTTTCTGTGCCAGTTCGAACACGGTCACTGTCCTGAGCGTTGAGAATGAAGGCGGCGCGGGGATAATAGGCGTTATAGACGGTGTTTCTCCGAAAGGCGTTGAAAATGAAAAAGATAAATACATGAGAAGGGAATTCCTTAAAAAAATTAAGTATAAATTCGGTAATTAGCCGGATTTTTTTACCGATAATTTTTATATAATCTTAAAGATGTAATAATAGGGGTCAATTATGAAAAAAATATTTATTATTTGCCTGGTGTTGCTTTCATCTCTGGCATTATTCTCTCTGGATGATATGGGCAGTTCCATGATCGTAATAGAAGAAGCAGAAAACGGTACGATTAACGCTGAAAAGAGCCCGTTTTCGGATGGAATATTCAATGCATTATGGGAGAGGAGCTCTTCGATTTTTTTTGACATGAAAATTCAGAATGCAATACCCGTCGTTTCCGGCAGGCTCGATGAAGAGCCCTACATAGAAATGGCAAAAAAAAACGGGGCGGATTCCATAATACTGATAAAAATAGATTATACATCCAGGATAAAAGGCGACGAGGTGGAAATAAAAGTCGGTGAC
>JBJKSS010000413.1:0-17649 GCA_046703745.1 Spirochaetota bacterium | reverse complement strand
GGCCAGCGGCGCCGGCGGACAGCATGTAAACAAAACGGATTCAGCCGTGAGAATTACACATTTGCCCACCGGTATAGTGGTTCAATGTCAGAATGAAAGATCTCAGCTGAAAAATAAAACCTTTGCCATGAAGGTGTTGAAAGCAAGGCTGTATGATTATTATAAAAAATTGAAAGACGAGGAAAAAGAGAAAAACAGTCCTGAAAAAAAAATAATTGCATGGGGCAGTCAAATCCGTAATTACGTGTTTCAGCCCTATACACTTGTCAAAGACAACAGGACAAATATCGAGGTTGGCAATATACAGTCCGTTATGGATGGTGAAATCGATATTTTTTTGGAGTCGGAATTAAAAATGCTGGCGATGAAACAAAAAATATAAATTTTTCCTTGCAAATTGCTTTTTATATAGTAATATGTGGTATTATAATTATACTAGGAATTGATTATGGGCGCGAAAGTTCTAATTGTTGATGACCTTGCATTCATCAAACTGATTATTCGGGATACCCTTGAAAAAAGAGGTTTTGAAGTTGCAGGAGAGGCATCCAATGGCATTGAAGCCGTAGAATTATATATGAAATTGAAACCCGACATTGTTTTAATGGATATTACCATGCCGAGAATGGACGGTATTCAGGCATTATCAAAAATTATGTCATTTGATCCCAACGCCAAAATAATCATGTGTTCCGCCCTCGGACAACAAAAACTGATCATTCAGGCAATTCAACTCGGTGCAAAAGATTTTATTGTCAAGCCTTTCAAGCCGGAAAGAATAATCGGTGCGATAAAAAAAGTTTTAAACATGGCATGAATTTAAAAATCAAATTCATATTTTTTTTCTTCTTTATTACAAGCTGGATTTATTCTTCGGTAAATATAGACTATAATGATTTTTTGAAAAAAACCGATAATCAGTTGCTAATCGATTTGTTTACTTTGAATATAGGAATAATGAAATTCAAGACAATAGGCAATATTAATTTAATTAATCCGCTGGACAGTCAGAATGTATTGAATTCGATTAAAAACGTTCTGGAAAAAGTCCCGGCTGCACAACTTAGCAGGAAAGAAGCCTGTATTAAAGCAACGGACATTTATATTTCAAAGTTGAAAGAAGGCGAGCAGCAGGATGCCCTTTTTTTAAAAGATAAATTTTTTTATATGAATAATTATAATTCTACCGGTGCGGTTTATGAACTGTTTTTACTGCTGAACAAGAACAAGGATTTCGAACCTGTTGCAAGAAGCTGGTTTGAAAACATTGAAAATCCCTTTTTTGCCTTGAATATCCCTGAGCCTCCGTCATCTTCTCCATCTTCATCTTTTGCCATGGAAAGAATATTATTAAGCAATGATGCTATATGCGAAAGTCAAAAGACCAACGGGAAAGGCCCGCTGGATATTCTGATCAGCGGAGAAATCGAAAGGATTGATAAAACCTATTTCATTACGATTTTTGTTTACTCTCAGTTGCTTAAGAAAATCCTGAAGGAAATATCTTATGTTTCAGACAGTGAAAACTTATCCAATAAGACGGTAAAGGAATTTTCTTCAATCATTCCTTCAGTTTTTAATATTAATTATGCATCTCTTAAAATCAATACAAATGACAAGGATACCGAAGTTTATTTGAATTCTAACTATCTTGGCAAGGATAATGTTTCACTGGATTTTTTAGTCCCGGGTAATTATATTGTTACTCTGAAAAAGCAGGGGTATGAAGACAAAATTGAAAATATCAGTTTGTTTGAGAATGAGAATAAGGAAATCAATTTAACAGTTGAAAAAAAAACAGAATTGCAGGCGGTTAATCTTTATATTGAGCCCCTTGGCACCAAAATTTTTATTAATTCCCTGTATATGGGCAAAACCCCGTTAAAGCTTGCCCTGAAAAAGGGAAGCTACATAATTTCGGCAAAAAATGATTTGTATGAATCTTACAGATATATTTTAAATATAGATAATATTACCAAAGATGAATTAAACGTCGTTTTCCATTTAAAGTCCAAAACCAATTATAATTATTTCAAAATTAAAAAATATGTTTATTATGCAGCTTTCTGGAATTTTACTTTTTCCCTTATCACTACCATCCCCCTTTTGATATTTGCTGTCGAACAATGGGACAGAGCAGGTGCTGCTTATGCTTTAATAACTCCTAATTCATTTAATAGCTATTCTGAATACCTTGACTTTGTTAACAAGAATAAGGATGCAACGAATATCCTTTATGGATTTGCCGCTGCTTTCACAGTGAATACGGTATTAAGTGCGGGATGGCTGATATATGCGCTTGTCGATTATCTTCTGGCTCTCGAAAAGCGGGATTTTATCCCTATTATTGAATTTTATAAGAACCAGGATTCTAAAAACACGTTAAGCATGGGCCTGAAAATTAAATTTTAGCATTTATTCAACAATATATTGTATTGGCGTTAAAATTTCGATTTTATCGCCCTCTTTTATTCCCAACTTTTTAAAGAATCCTTCATTGACTTCCAGCGCATATTGGGCGGGAAGCTTGCTGTCTATGGGGGTTTCATCAAGAGGCTGCATCTGTCTGATGTCGACAATTTTTAAATTACTGTCTATGAAAGCTATGTCCAGAGGTATCAACGTATTTTTCATATAGAAGCTCAAGCTGTATTCCCTCGGGTATACGAAAAGCATCCCTCCGTCTTTATCAAGATGTTTTCTGAACATCAATCCTTTTTGTCTTTCTGTACTTGTGTTTGCAATTTCAAAATGATAAATTTTGTTTTTTATTTTAATTTTTACCATTTCGTATGATGAGCAATTAATTGCAATAAAAAACGGGATCAATATCAAGAATAATTTTTTTATAAATAAACTTCCTTTATTGTTAAAATTATGCATATAATCAACCTCATGAATTTTAAAAACTAGAGGATCATACAATGAAAAATAAAATATTGCCTATAATATTTTCATTTTTTTTACTCTGTTCATGCACGACATATAAATTCGGGACACAATCGAATAATTTTCTAATGGATGAAACGGCTGAAACAAACAAGGATATTCATGAATTCGATTTGTCATATACTTACAAGGTTATGGGAATACCGGTTAAGGGCGAAAAGGCAATAGTTGAGGATGCATTTGTCCATCCTGACAATAAGACGATGTTTTTGATTATCAGTTTTCCCAAAATAGGGATATTGAAAACCGAAGATAACGGAAGGACGTTTACATCAAATTTTTTCAAATCTTCCTATCTTAACGATGTTTTTGGGTACAACAATGATTCTTCGGATAATGAAAATACGAAACGCAATAACAGGTCAGGAATTCACAACAGGTTATTCTGCCATATCGCTTATTCTCCTGTCGATCAAAATAAGGTTGTCATAAGTTTCGGCCCCTATATCTTTATATCAATCGACAAGGGAGAAAAATGGAGCATCAAGAATATTTTTTTAAATCTTGAGAAAACCAATATAAAGGACATTTTTGTTACAGATAAGGAGCAGATTATAATATTTTCTGAAAATATTATGGCTATATCAAATGATTGGGGAAAAAGATGGCAAAAATATCCTTTGAATTTGGGTGGAATTCCCTCATATAAAGTCAATTATATAACCGGATTTTATGACAACCAAAAAAACATCATTTATGCATCAATAAAATATATAGATGAAAAAGATGATATGCTTTCTTTAAAATCTTATGAATATTTTTATAAAAATCAGGACTGCTCATTAAAAAGCGGATTATATTATTCCAGGGACATGGGGAAAACATGGATAAAATCAAAAATACCCGTTCCTGTTTTAATCTGGAAAAACCAGGATAAACTTTATGCTGCTCCATTATATCCCCTGTTTTTTTACAAATACCCGTTTGATGAGGAGTTTAAAAATTCATATTTGTATAAATCGGCAAAATTGGATAATACAACAAAAAATGCACTGCAGTTTGCAAAAATATTATTAAATTTGAAACCTGAAGAATATGATGTCGTATCATCATACAATAACAAATTGGTTTATTTTAAAGACATAGAAAAAGATGTTACCCATTTTGAAGAATTAAATTTCGATAATTTATACAATGCAATGGTTAAACTTCAAAGCTTGCCTGATATCCAATGGGAAAGTTATTGGTATGAAAATAAAAAGTCGACTAATTTTGATTATCAATACAATCTGTATAATATTTTTAAGTTATGGACAGGGTATCGGACCAACTCCCCTGTAATTTATGCCAGAAGCAATAATAAAAAGATTTATTACCGAATAATTCCGGATCCGGTTTTTTTTAAAGTCTTTATTTATTATTGCCTTCAAAATCAGATCCGATTAAACAGTATAAACCCTTTCCTGAAAAAGACCACCGATATTGAATTTTTCGATCCGGCATCTGATCCGACTAACGGGTTTCCCGTTATATTGGAATATTCCGCCAATAAAGGGAAAACCTGGAAGCAGTTGGAAGACTCAAAACACATCAGGGCAATTATCGATCCTTTGAATTCCAAAAGATCGGGCTTTTACTGGTATAAAAACATCGATCAGAAAAAGATTGCAAAATTGCAATTCAGTTTTGGCTGGACAGAGGGCGTGAGTTTTATGGTCTATCCCCAGGATTTGTTTTTTTTCAATAATCAATTATTTTTGGCAATTGATTATTTTTCGGTCTCAAAATCTTATGAAGATTTATATGTGATACCCGTAAATAAATAATTTTTTTATAAATATTTGACTTTTATTTGCTATGGTGCTAATCTTTAAATCAGAACCTGCGGAGGATATTTCGTTGCAAAATGATATTTTCTTATTAAAAACATTATACAACAAGGCGTATGCATTCTACAAAGAAGGTAATTTCAGAGAATCTTTGAATTTGGTAAATAATACGTCGGAATTATGGATCGATTATCCCCAAAAATTCAATTTTCTTTTTTTAATCGGTTACAATAATTATAAACTTGGCAATTATAACAGTGCCGAAAGGGCCCTGCTCGAAGCGCTTGCCTTGTACCCTGACAACATAAGAGCTTTGATAATTCTGGGTAAAATTTTTTACCTTCAGGAAAGATACAGGGAAGCGGAAAAAATTTACCTGCATGCGGCAAGGTATGATATTTATAATTTTAATCTTTCTTTAAAAACGGCCCAATCTGCGTGGAAATCAGGCAGTCCAAAGAGAATGATAAAAAGGCTTAAAGAGGGATTCCTGCCGGAGTTTATCAACAAAAAAGAAGAAAGGCAGTTAAAGCTTTTTTTGCTGGATTTCCTTCATAATTCAAATGTTCCTGGTGCATATAATATAATAAAAAAATTCAGGTCCTGGTGCTATAATCAAAAAAACCGGCTGAAACTCTACTGATTTATTGAAAAAAAATTTTTATTTAATGTAAACCTGTTTTACATGACATAAATGACCCTTTATAATTATTTAATAACAGGAGCCTCTTATGAATGACATAAATATAGCATTTTTTGATGCCAAGCCTTATGATATGGAATCATTCAACAATACCAACAAGGAATTTGACTATAATATCAGGTATTTTAAAAACAGGCTAAATCCGGATACCGCATTTCAAGCGAGGGGATTTAATACGGTCTGCGTCTTTGTGAATGATATAGTTAACGATGAAGTAATCAACATATTAATGGATAATAACATCAGGCTTATAGCGTTAAGATGTGCCGGCTATAACAATGTTGATTTAAAAAACATATTTGGGAAAATCCATGTGGTTCGTGTGCCGGCGTATTCTCCTTATGCTGTTGCGGAGCATTCTGTTGCATTGATGCTGGCCTTGAACAGGAAGACGCACAGGGCTTATTTAAGGACCCATGATAATAACTTTAATATTACCGGCCTGCTGGGTTTTGACATGCATAATAAAACAGCGGGGATTATCGGAACCGGGAAAATAGGGAAAATATTAATAGACATTCTTAAAGGTTTTGGAATGAAAATACTTGCCTTTGATATGTTTCCGGATGTCGAATATGCAAAATTAAAAGGTTATGAATATGTTGACCTTGACTATTTGTACAAAGAATCCGATATTATTTCATTGCACTGCCCGTTAACAAAAGATACATATCACTTGATTAATAATGAAAGCATCAATAAAATGAAAGACGGCGTCATGCTTATCAATACCGGCAGGGGCCAATTGATAGAAACAAAAGCCTTGATTGATGGTCTGAAAACTCAAAAAATAGGCTATGCCGGGCTGGATGTGTATGAAGAAGAAAGTGAATATTTTTTTGAAGATTTTTCAAATTCAATTATCAACGACGATACCCTTGCAAGACTTTTAACTTTCCCAAATGTTATTATAACTTCGCACCAGGCTTTTTTTACCAGGGAAGCATTATACAATATTTCTTTGACGACGATGAACAACATTAAATTTTTTTATAATGGGGACAGCCTGCAGAATGAAATCTGCTATAAATGCACCGGTGCGGAATGCATGAAGGAAAAAACAGGAAGGTGCTTTTAAATATTTGACGGCAGTGTGAAATAAAATTTACTTCCTTTCCCTTTTTCCGATTCAAGCCAAATTTTCCCTTTGTGCCTTGACAGTATTTTGCTTACTATTGCCAGGCCAATGCCTTCGCCGGTAACATTATCGGGATTTATTCTTTTGAATAAATCGAATATTATTTTTTGGTTTTTTAACTCTATGCCGGCTCCGTTATCTTCTATGCAATAGGTGTTGAAATCAGCGCCGCTTTTTCCGGTTATTTTTATAATTATCTGCCTGTCGGGGTTTGAATATTTAATGGCATTGTCGATTAAATGATAAAAAATCTGATTAATCTGGCTTTTATCACCCATGCATGAAGGCAAAGTGTCGACATCAAGAATAATGTTATTTTTCTTTATAGAATAATTGAATGAATTTAAAATTTCATTGATTAAAAGATTTAAATCAATTCTTGAAATGTTTATTGCTTCCCGCCCTATCTGCGTAACCTGAAGCAAGCCCGTAATCAAACTGTCGATTTTTCCTATACTTGATTGTATATATTTTCTGAATGCCGAAATTTCTTCTACTATTAATTTGTCAACATCTTTCTGCAAGCCATCGATATCTTTACAGGATTTTATTAATTTTGATATTTTTTCAACTGAAAATTCTATTGCTTTTGTGAAACCCTGTATGTTAGTCATGGGGGTGCGTAAATCATGAGAAATTATATAACTAATCTGTTCCATATCCTTGTTTTTTTCATTTAATTCTTCTATCAATTCATTGTTCTTGTTGTCCCTTTCCAGTAATCCGTTTGATAAATTTTCAAGCGTGTCGGTTATAACGCTTTTTGAAAAAATTTTATAAATTAAAAAGTACGATAAAAATGTAAGCCATTGCAAAGCCAGGTTGAATTCAACATTTGTCTGTTTAAACAAATAAGAAAACAAATCTATAAATATGGATATTGCAAAAAAAATCAATAAAAAATAAAAAATATCAGGACTAAACAAATTTCTTTTGATGTAAATCAGAATGATAGAAGCCATGAATAAAAAAATAATTACATACTCGGAAATTTTTCCAAAAAAGAAAATTCCGTTTTCTTCAGAATAACAGCCCGGAATAATTTTAAAATAAAATATAAGCAGGAATAAGATGATACCCAGCATCGTATATATAATTAATAAAATATTAAAATTAATTTTCCTGTTATAAAAAAAACAACCGGCCAAAAAACCTGCTGCCAGGAGTAGTCTTGAAATGACCCATATTTGAGCCGATAAATTTTGATTATTCAAAGCCGTTAAATTCATTCCGCTGCCGGTCAAAACGCGGGTGATATCAAATAATCCCAACAATAGCATTGTGATGCCGATTAAAATTGTAAAAAGCTTATTTTCAGTGTGTTTATGATTATTTAAAACAATGATAAAAATCGATATGGATATAATCGCATTAAACAGGCCTATTATCGTTTGAAACAATAAATAATTATAAAAAAAACCGATGAATGATAATAAGAAAAAAATCGGTACCCATATAAGTATATAGGAGAAGATTTCTGTTAAAATAAATTTGTATTTTGCCATAATTTGATATTATAAATAAATTTTTAAAATTATGGCAAACATTTTATGATAAATGAAAATTTTATAAATTATTCAGGTTGATTCCGGTTATTTTTAAAGATAAATCTATGTGAGTACCGGAATATTCCTTATTATTGTTTAAAACCATGTTTTCGGCAGCGATATTTCCCTGTTCAACGGAAGATTTTACGAAACCCCATGTTCTATTACTAAATTGAGCGCAATCTCCCGCTGCATATATGTCCGGATCGCTGGTTATCAGATATTTATTAACAATGATTCCCTTTCCTGTATCGAGTCCGGCTTTGACGGCCAAATCAAGGCGTATTTTCGTTCCTGCTGAAAAAATAACAGTATCCCCATAAATTTTTCCCCCAGCCGTCGTTTTAACAATAATTTTATTGGGTTCGTTACAAATTTCTTCACATATTTGGCCAAGATAAAAAATATAACCTTTTCTTTCAAGAATGTCTTTAAGACTCAGGCTTTTCCCGCCTTCAAGCTGATTTGATAATAATGATGCGGCCACTTCAATGATTTTTACTGTTTTATTTTTATTTATCAAACTGCCGGCGAGCTCAAGGCCAAGAACGCCTCCTCCGATTATTATAACTTCATTAATATTATCAATTTTACCTTTTATTTTCAGTGCATCATCTATTGTCCTCAGTTTAAAAGTATTATCCGGATCACTGCATTTGATCTTTGGTTCATTGGATTCTGCTCCGACTGCCAGCAGTAATTTGTCATAATAATAATGTTCATTGGCAACCGCTATAAATTTATTCTTGCGGTCAATAAATTCAATCCTTTTGTTAATTTTGAGATTTATATTGTTTTTTTTCTCATACCATTGTTCATTGAAAACAATAATTTGTTCTAAAGGTACTTTTCCTTCTATTAATTCCGGGAGCCTGGGTCTTGCATAATAGGGATATTTTTCGTATATGAAAAAACTGTAATATCGGCATTTTTATCCAAATTCCTTATTTTTGATGAAGCAGTGGTACCTGCCGGCCCATTACCTATGATAATGTATTTCATTTTTAATTCCATTTGTAAAAAATAAAAAAGGGATTAACTAAAATATAAAATTTTAGAATCCCTTTTATTTTAATTTTGAATCATAAAATTTTTAATCCATTGGAGAAAACTGGTCTTTGCCTACACCGCATTCCGGGCAGGTCCAATCATCGGGTAGATCCTCAAATGGAACATTGTCGTTCAATGCCGGATCATAAACATATCCGCATGCATCACAAACATATTTTTTCATAAGTTTGTCTCCTTCTTCAAAATAATTACTACAGTTTACAAATTTTATGGCAAATTATAAATCTGCCGTTGCATTATTACCAACAACACATTATGAATGATCTTATTATTTTTTAACATCAAAATCCAGTAATTTGTTTATTAAATAAAGAATTTAAATTTTTAAACAAATAATAAAAAGATCAATAATTTTTTGTTCTTAATTCGAAAAATGACTGAGGATGTTTGCAGACTGGGCAGTTTTTTGGGGCATTTTTGCCTTTGTGTATGTGCCCGCATTTTTTGCATACCCATTCAACCTCTTCGTTCTTGCTGAACACCTGATTTTCCTGAACATTTTTTAATAATTTTAAATATCTTTCTTCATGTTCTTTTTCGATCCTGCCGATTAATTCAAACAGTGCCGCTATATCTTTAAAACCTTCGTCTCTGGCAATTTTTGCAGCATTGCTGTAAACAGTCACCCATTCCTCGTGTTCTCCTTCGGCTGCTGCTTTTAAATTTTCTAAAGTTGTTCCGATTTCACCGGCAGGAAACATGGCCTGGATCTCCACCATGCCGCCGTTTAAAAATTTGAAAAATTGTTCGGCATGCAGTTTTTCATTTTCGGCTGTTTCCAAAAAAATGGAAGCTATTTGTTCATACCCTTCCTGTTTTGCAACATTCGCAAAATAGGTATATCTGTTTCTTGCCTGGGATTCTCCTGCAAAACTTGCAAGTAAATTTTTTTCAGTTTTACTCCCTTTTAAACTCATAATACAACTCCTTACATTTTTTAACCAGGAATATAAAGTATCATTAAGACAAAAGTTCCCGGTTTTATAAAAGTAAAATTTATTTTTTTAAACATGCACTGCATGTTCCCTTGTAATAAAGGGAAAATTCATCAATTTTGTTGCCATTGATAAATTCATCATGAAGAATATCCTTCGCCGGTATATCTATGATGGTCCGGCATTGTTTACAGTAAAAATGTGAATGCGGAGTGATATCATATTCATAATTGATTTTATTATCATCCGAAATTTTCAATTTTTTAATCGCATTCAATTCTTCAAGTTTATCAAGAGTGTTATAAACCGTTGCCAGAGATATGGAAGGATAATCCTTTATGACATATTCATAAATTTTTTCTGCCGAAGGATGTATTCTGTTTTTTTCCAGATAATCGATTATAGCTATTCTCTGGGGCGTTACCTTTACCCCGTTTTTTTTCAATTTTAGAATTATTTCCTGTTTCATACACCTGTGCTAAAAGGCAAAAGTCATTATTAAATTATAATAATTATAATTTAATAATGGCTTTTGTCAAGTTAATTTTATAAAATTTAGTGGGAACCCGTCAAATTAATCCGTTATCGTTGAATAATTTTGAATATTTTTTATCAACATTTAAAATGTGATTTAAAAGCCATTCAATTAGAAAGCCCAACACCTGTATTGAAACCTGTGAAGTGGATTTTTCAATTTCATTTCTGAATTCTTCAACCTTGCTTACAAAATATTCATGACCTTCCTTATGCTTTTCATAGCCCGGATCATTGAATTTTGTCATGTAGTTTTCTTCAGCGCTGAAATGGAATTTTGTGTAATCGGCCAATTTATCGATAATCTCACCGATTATTTCCTTTCCCTTGCCCAGCTTCATGCTTTCCTGAAGCTCATTGATGTAATTAATGAGCTTTTTATGATGCTCATCAAGTTCCTTAACCTTAACGCTGAATGTATCATTCCACTCAATCTTGGCCATATTTTACTCCTTTACCTATATAGACGATGATAACTGATTAAAGATATTATCCAGGTCATTATCGTTTGGTATAAATTTAATTTTTATTTGATTTAACATATTAAATCCACAGCTTTTTAGCCAATCTTCAACAATGTCAACAGACTGTCCTCCCCAGCCATAGGAGCCAAAGGCCAGACCAATCCGGTTTTTTGGCGCAAGGCCTTTCATGTATGTCAAAAAGGCCGAAACAGTCGGCAGAATATTATTGTTCAAGGTTGGGGAACCGACAATTATGTACCTTGCATCAATCAGCCTGGTCATCACATCTGAAATATGGATCAACTGAAGATTAAATAATTCTGCTTTAATGTTTTTGGATTCAAAAACTCCATAAATTTTTTGAGCTATTTTTTCGGTAGATTTCCACATGGTGTCATAAACGATCACCGCCTTGTTTTCAGTTGTGTTGCCGGACCATTTTGAATATTCATCAACAATTGTCTTTATGTTTTTTCTCCAGATGATCCCGTGGCTGGGAGCAATTAAATTTATATCAAGCCCGGAAACATCATTGAGTTCTTTCTGAGCCATCGGGGCATAGGGCAATACTATATTGGCGTAATATTTTTTTGCTTCCTCAAGAATTACATCCAGGGAGAATTCATCGTCAAATCTTTCATAGGACGCTATATGCTGCCCGAACCCGTCATTGGAAAACAGAATTTTTTCTTCCGGACAATATTCTACCATGTTGTCGGGCCAGTGAACCATGGGGGTTGTAATAAACTTCAGGGTTCTTTTCCCCAAATTTAACACTTCGCCGGATTTTAATATATGATAATTGAAATTTTTTCCAAAATGAAGCTTTAATCCTTCCATGCCTTTTTGAGAGCAGAATATTTGAGCATTCGGGCATTTTTGTACAAGCATCGGAATGCTTCCGGAATGATCCATCTCAACATGATTTGATATAATATAGTCAATTTTTGTCGGATCTATGACTTTTGATATTCTTTCCAGCATTTCATCAAAATGATAATATTTGACGGTGTCAATCAGGGTAATTTTTTCATCAATTATAAGATATGAATTATACGTTGACCCTCTCTGTGTAAGATACCCGTGAAAATTTCTTAAATTCCAGTCTATACCTCCGACCCAGAAAATGTTTTTCTTTATTTCAACCGGTTCCATTTTTAATCAACTCCTCCTGAATTGCATTTTTATTTGTTTCTGTAATTTTTTGCGTTTGCCATTTTATAATTGGCATCTATTTCTTTTATTTTATTGTTTTCTATAAAAACCAGCTCGTTGTTGTATTCAAAGACAATACCATTTGCCTGATGTTTGACTTTTTCAACGGTATATCTCTGGTTCTCTTTTGTGATGATTAAAAACATAATGACCTCCCTGGTTAAGAATTTTTTTAAAAACAACTTTGCATGAACCCTTTTCCCCGATAATTGTCCTTTCTCTTGTTTGTGGAATAACGCAATCAGCATTGCTTTTTAGCATAAAAATTATCAGCCAAAATAAAAATCATAATACTTTATTTTATATATTTTATATTTAAAATAATACTTTTTTTACTTAAAATTTTTTTTTTAAATTTTTTTATGAACTTTATTATTGACTTTTGGTAATTTTATTATAAACTTATTTATATGGTAAATCGAAGGATGCTTTTATTTATAAATGCATCTTATGATTATCGTGCAGGAAAATTAATTAAAATCAGGGAGCGTAGAACCCCCTGGATAGTCTATAGAGATATAGACTAAAAAGCCTTTCTTTCGCCCTTTCTTCAAAATAGCTATAAGAAAGGGCTTTTGTATTTAATCTGGATAAATTTATAATATTTTCATTTAATAAAAAGCATAATGTGATATTATTGTATATAATATCATGCGGGGAAAATTATGCTATCAAATAATTTGAATTTAACAGCAAAAAATTTTAATTCAAGATTGATCGTCTCGGATAATGACAATACTTATTTTACCGTAAGCAATTTCAGCAATCCTTATGATGGGTTATGGTCATACGGGGTTAATATTTTTAACGGTATAATCCCGGACGATATAAACAATAAAATCATGTCAAAAGTATTATCTCCTTCCTGTGTGCAGGTTAATTTTTCCCGAAGACTAAATTTGAATTTTTATTTGTTTAAGAACAACAAAGGTTTGCTGGTTGAATTGAACAATAAAAATTTGATTCGTGGTCTATCGAAAGAATATGATGTTTTTATTAATTTAAAAGATAATTTTGAAATTATTGAGAATAATATTTCAGATATTATTTTGGAATACTCCGGGCCGCACGAAAACACCTACGGGACAAATAAAATTTATGCCGGTATCATGACAGACATTGATTTTAGTATATTTGCAACAAAGCAGAATAATAACAGCATCCATATATCTTTGAAAACGCAAATCCCTTCCGGTAAAACACCCTACATTTATATTGTTTATGATACGAATTATCATAACATTAAAAATCAAATGAATTTATCCAATGCTGAAATCCTTCAGTCAAAAACCGCTCTTGTCGCGAGCAGCACAAAATTAATAAAGGAGACAAATTTTTTAACAGAAGACAATAATGTCAACAGGACATTAAATATTCTGATTGCAAACAGCGATGTATTCTTAATGAAAAAAAACGGTTTTACCGGTATTTATGCAGGTTATCCCTGGTTTGACAATTATTGGGGAAGAGATACTTTTATTTCACTTCCCGGGTTACTGATTGTTCAGGGGAAATATAAGGAAGCCATGGAAGTTGTTGGGAATTTTTCCAGATATCAATCGAACAATAAAGACAGTGCCGATTACGGGAAAATTCCGAATGTTATTTTTAATAAAGAAGAAGCATTATATAATTCTGCAGATGCAACGTGCCTTTACATAAGGGAAATATACGAATATTTATTAAATACCGGTGATTTTGATGAAATGGGAAATTTATGGGAGCATATCGAGCTGGCAATAAACAATGTTTATTTGAATCATAAGGAAAAAAACAATCTGTTCAGGCATGAGTCCTGCGAGACCTGGATGGACGCAAAATTGAATGATCAATATCCTTTCTGCCGAAGGGGATTTTTTGCAGTTGAAATTCAGGTATTATGGTATACGGCATTATCCTGTGCGGCCAATATCGGCAAGTTATTGGTTAAAAAAATGCGTAAAAAAAATCCTGATATAAAATCAACAAAAAGAATCGAAAGAGAAATACAAAAATATAAAGATGAAGCAGTTAAATTAAAGGCTTCGATACAAAAATTTTTCATCAAGGATTCGTATCCCTTTATAATTGATTCACTGGATAGCGGCTATAATGAAATCAAGCAGGTCAGGCCTAACGGCTTGTTATCCATATATTATTCTTATCTTCCCGGTGTTCCGCAGATTTTTGAACAAAAAACAGTTTTTCAATATTTCAAATCCATTATGAATGAACTTGTTTATGAGCAGGGTGTTTCATCCTTGTCTAAAAAAGACAAATTTTTTCACCCCATGCATATTAATGGAAAATACCACAAGGATGCAAGTTATCATAACGGCGTTATCTGGAACTGGCTCACAGGCGCTTTTGTTCATGCAGCGTGCAGGCTTGACCGGCATGATTTGGCTTTTAATCAAACACAATTTATTATAAAAAATTTGATAGAAGACAGAACTCCGGGGACCATAGATGAAATTGCCGATCCGTACATGTTTCATCCGGATAATTCTACAGGCGCATACAGCCAGGCGTGGAGCGTTGGAGAATTCATAAGAAGCTTTTACCAGGATTATCTGGGTATAAGATTAAATGTCCCGCAGAGAAAATTATACATCGCACCGAATATCCCGGCGAAACTCGGCACAATAAACATCAACTTTAAATTCGGATTAAAGGAAACCGTTTCACTGAATTGCAGGGTCAATAAAAAAGATAAATTTGTTTCTTATATTGAAATTAAGGGGATTGAAATTTTAAAGCCGTTGTATGTTTTTTTAAAACTCGGTCTTGATTTAAAACAAAAAACAAAAAAAATATTATTGTTAAAATTTAAAATTCATAAGGCAAAAGATATTTTCAGGCTAACCCTGGACAAGGATTATAAAAATGGCATAAAAATTTCTAACATGGCCCCTTCAGGCGAATGCGAAATAATCAATGCAATACTGAAAAAAAGGCAGTTGGATTATTCCGCTCTTGAAAAACTTGATTTTACAAAAGCAATCGGGAGCGGCGACCTTGATGAATTTGAAACGTTACGCGATAGTAATTACTTGGAAAAGGACATCCTGAACAATTAAATCCCGGATGAATCATTCAAAGTTCATTGAAATGAATTATTTCAAACAAATTAATATTGTTCTTGCGGGCTAATTGCTTAACCCGCTGAGGATTTTTATAATCATAATATATGCCTGACTTTTCCAGGAAATTAAAAAAAATTATTTTATCATCTTCCGGTATTAAAAATACTTCATTTTTTTTTATTTCATATGCTTTTATCAATCCTTTGTTAATCAGGGTATTTATGATCCTGCCCTTTTCAGGTGTCTGGCAGATGAATACTAGGCCGTTGGTGTAATAGTATGAACCGTATTTTTCAAGCCATTGTCCTATTGTTGTTTCAACATTTTTGGGAACATCCATGCCGTAATCTTTGAAAAATTTAATTATTTCTTCCAAGACGATATTATATCGGGCACATCTTTTAATTGCATTTTCGGTGATTTCATATTCAACAATCTGGTTATATTTGACAAAGTCTGCAAAAAACGCAGGAAGGAAAAAATTTTTTATGGCGGAATCCGCATTAATATAGAAATTATAACTGGATGTGATTTTAATCTGTTTTTTATCGGTTTCATCTTCCACAGGATATACGGGAAAGACAACCATGTCTTCCTTTTTGTTTTCTTCCATGATTTCAATCTTCTTCAGGAATGCCACCAGATCGTCAAAATTTATTTTAAACGGCTCTTCTTCATAATCCGTAAGCAAAAATGATTGAATAAATATTTTTTCAAAATTATCCGGGGATACAAATATTGATATTTTCTGTTTAATCATATCCTTCAAAAGATTATAAAACCACGGGAATGTCATTTTCAAAAAAAACAATATCTTTTTTTCTTTCGGCAGGGTATGATATTCATTGAAATTATTCATAATGATATTATTTTCATCGTCGGTAAAGGAGAGGCAGAAAAAATATCCGGTCAGGGTTAATCCCATATCATCAAGCTGCGAATAACTTGAAAAAATTTCTTTAACCGTATCGATATCTCTTTTATATAAATTGAAGTTGTTAGAAAATTTGATTTCTTTTGAAACAAAACAATTCATCAGGTTGTTAATATCAATCAGGGCTTTATTGCTTTTTTTTCTGTGAATTCCTGCAGCTTTTTTTATTTCTATTCCCGGATTTTCTTCCCTAAAAAAAATATTGGGTATAACAAGGCTGTCATTGTTGCGCAGGAAAATATATTTTTTTTCGATGAGGCTGCCCAGCGAACGGTTTATCGATACGAGGGGTTCATCCAGTATAATGCTTAATTTTTCCGTCAAATAATTATAGGGAATGTACCTGTAAAAAGACAATGTGTTCAAAATCAGCTGCTCTTTTTCATTCAGCCTTGAAATTACATTATTTACCGGGTCTTCTTTCTGAAGACTTTTGAAAAGATTTTCATAATAATAAGATGCCGGTTTTTTTATAAGGATGCTTCCGAAAAACAATTCATATAATTCTATGATTTCTTTTTCATTTAAATATTCCAGATCGGCCCTGTTTATTTCCCCCATACAAATTCCTGCGGCTCCCAGAAATCTATTTCATAGCTGTATCCCTGTTCGGTCAAAAATCTTTGCCTTTTATGGGAATATTGTTCCTCTATCGTGTCTTTGGTTACAAGGGAATAAAAATATGAGACATTGCTTTTTTTCGGCCTCAATATCCTTCCAAGACGTTGTGCCTCTTCCTGCCTGGATCCGTAAGTTCCGCTTAGTTGGATCAAAACGCTGGCATCGGGAAGATCGATGGAAAAATTGGCAACCTTACTGACAATCAGGATTTTTGTTTCCCCGTTCCTGAATTTTTTATAATTCTTTACTCTTTCAATATTTGTTGTCTTTCCGGTTATCAAAGGAGCACCTATTTGTTTGGCCACTTCCCTCAATTGGTCCAGGAAATGGCCGATAACCAGTATCTGCTGGCCTTTATGTTTGTATAACAGGTCGTTCATCGCTGTATTTTTATACGGATTTTTTGCCGCTATCGTGTATTTGCTTTTTTGATCCATTACGAGATAATCCATTAGCAAATTTTCCGGCAATGGAAGTTTTATTTCAAAACATCTTGCTTCGGCTATCCAGCCCTGTTTTTCCAGAACTTTCCATGGTGTGTCGTATTTTTTCGGGCCTATAAGACAAAACACGTCTTTTTCGTTGCCGTCTTCCCTTACCAGGGTCGCGGTTAAGCCAAGCCTTCTTTTACTTTGAATACCGGCAGTTATTTTAAAAATCGGTGCAGGTAGAAGATGAACCTCATAATAAACTATCAAGCCCCA
>JBJKSS010000412.1:0-12671 GCA_046703745.1 Spirochaetota bacterium | reverse complement strand
AATGATTTGGCCGGTATCATAGGCAGGCATTCAAAAACAATCGAAATTGTTAATGAGAATAACAGGTTGAGCTTTGTTATAGCCGGCCGCTTTGAAGAAATAGAAAAAACTGTTGCGGAATTAATTGAAGAAGGAGCGGTAAATACCAGGGTTCTTCCGATTAATTCGTGTTACCACATGAAAGAGAACAAGCCTGCAAGCGACAGATTCAGGGAGTATCTTAACGATATTGATATAAGCACTATAAGGCAGGACTATGTTTCGTCAATTGACTGCCGCGTGATAAATGATGCAAATGAATTGAAGAATGAACTTTGCAACAATCTTTCCGTAAAATTAAACTGGCATGCAACGATGAACACTATGATTTTTTCCGGCATTAAAAATTTTATAGAATGCGGCTTGGGTAAAAGCCTCTTCAAGATAGGCAGGTTCATAGAAGGGGATTTCAAGATTTACACACTGAAAAATTTAAATGCCCTGCTTTGAATATTGCCGTTTACCGCGCAGTCAATTTTTTATATCAGGAAAAATCATGGAACACGTATTATGGTGCATCGGGCATGACCTGATCATCGATGACATTGTCAGTGCCGAGAATTGTTATCTGTATGATTTCGCAGGCAAAAGATATACCGATCTTGAATCCGGGATGTGGAGCATTTCAATCGGGCACAGTAATTCAAAATTCATAAATGTGTTAAAAAATCAGGCTGATAAAATTATCCATTCCGGGTATTGTTATGCCAACCCTGCAATTGAAGAAGCCGCAGCGGAAATTTTAAAATTACTGGATTTTACTGGCGGCAAATGCGTATTTTTAAGCTCGGGTAGTGAAGCCGTGGAATTCGGCGTGCAGGTCGCCCGAAAATTATCAGACAGACCGCTCTTCCTGGCCCTTGCCGATTCATATTTCGGGGCATACGGATCGGCAAGCAAAAGATCGGACAAAGAATGGGTATCTTTCGACTGGATCGGAAAATGTTCCGGCTGTCTCGATTCCCAACCATGCCTTGATTGCCGGCAATTCAAAGGCATTCCTTTTGATAAAATCGGCGGCTTTTTGTTTGAACCCGGAAGTTCTTCGGGACTGGTCAGGTTTCCGCCGGGAAAACTGGTGCAAAATATTTGTCAAAAAATAAAAAGTAAAGACGGGTTGTTAATAATAAATGAAATTACAACCGGCATTGGCCGTACCGGTGAATGGTTTGGCTACCAGCACTATAATTTCATCCCGGATATTGTTGCAATGGGCAAAGGCATCGGCAACGGTTATCCTGTCAGTGCAACTGCGATTAACAGTAATACAGTCGAAAGATTAAAAACAAAATCTTTCAAATATGCCCAATCCCATCTGAATGACCCGCTCGGCGCAGCCGTTGCCAGAGAGGTAATTAAAATAATCACCGAAGAAAACCTCATCGACAGGGCCAGGAAAATCGGGAATGAATTAATAAACAAACTGAACCGTTTAAAAGAAAATTCTGGTTTGATAAAAGAGATTCGCGGCAGGGGACTGATGATTGCAGTAGAAATAAACGATGATGAAAATAATTCCAGGACAGCATTCATTTACCATGAATTGTTAAAAAGAGGTTTTATCATTGCCCGCCGCCCCAACCTGAATGTTTTCAGAATTGACCCTCCTTTAACCGTACTGGAAGCCGACATTGATGAATTTTTGGATAACTTCGGGCAGATTTTGGCTCAGGCTTGATTTAGGAATGACTCAAGGACATTTCAGTCCGATTTTACGACGCTTTTGATTGGATAAAGCAATTAATGTAACTATTACTACAAGCTTGATATTGAAGATTAAAAACCTACAACACCTTTCATTCCTTATAATCATTCCCAAGACTTGCGGCACAAGGATATGTATAAAGTGAAAAACATTTTAAATTTTAACTTGATAATAAAATCATTATTTGATAATTTAAAACCATGATTGAATGAAAAGTGCAAGAAACATTCTTGCACAACGGGTATCGGAAAAGTATATGAAAAATAATTATTGTTTATTTCATAAACAAGGAAGAAATTGACAGGGAATTGACCGACGATGAAATCAATGAGATTAAGGATTCTATCGGCGAAAATATTGACTGGTACAATGCGATTCTTTATGCACTGACGAAAAAAATCAAACCTTGAAAAACGGATATTCCATTTCGAACCTTGGGGCTTCAAGTCAAAAGAAAAAAACGAAGAATTTTTAGAGTCATACACAGGTGTTAAATAAATTCACAGTAGATTTCAGCAACCAATTTTGCGACAACGGCAGGATAGGCTGGAAAAAACTGGTTCAGCATAATTCCTCAAAAAATTGAAAATGGGTGCTTGTGTCGGGGATTTTTTAAATCATACTTGAAGTCTGCCTGTTTTACAGATATTTGCAAACCAATGGCCGCTGTTTTTTATTATCCTTTCTTGAGTTTCGTAATCGACGTAAACGAGGCCGAATCTTTTATCATAACCCATTTTCCATTCAAAATTATCCAGGAAAGACCAAACGTAATAACCTGCGAGATTAACGCCTTCGCCTAGCGCCCTGTGAACCTGAGCAATGTGTTCATTTAAATATTTTATCCTTTCAGAGTCTTCAACTTCATTATTCTGATTTACTTTATCCCTGAAAGCCGCACCATTTTCCGTAATGATGATTTTTATACCTTTATATGTTTCATCGATGTATTTCAGGAGATCATACAGTCCTTCGGGATATATTTCCCAGCCGGTATCGGTCACGGGTTTCCCGGTAGACAAGAAGGACAATTCAAGTGGTTGGATGCCAGGATTGTTTTTCACACAGCTGGCCGTATAAGTATTCATTCCGATATAATCGACCGGTGTATTGATTATTTTCATGTCATCGCTGTGGAATTCGGGTAAATTTTTTTTTTCGGAGAGCCGACCGGCAAGTTTTTCAGGATATTTGCCTTTCAGCACCGGGTCAAGGAACCATCCGTTCAGGAATTCCCCGTAGCGGAGTGCCGCATCATAATCCTCTCTGCTTTCGGCAGCAGGGTAAACCGGATTGAGGTTAAGCACTATGCCGATTTCTCCGGCAAGCCCGGATTCCCGAAAAATCCTGACGGCCTTTCCATGCGCCACAAGCGTATTGTGCGCCGCACTTACCGCCCTGGAGAAATCCGTAAATCCAGGCGGATGACCTCCCAGCCAATGACCCACGAATGAAGATACCCATGGTTCATTGAATGTCGCCCAATGCCTTATGCCGCCGATTTTACTGAATGCAAGACCTGCATATTCAGCAAAATATGAGGCGGTATCGCGGTTAAGCCATCCGCCATTATCCTGCAATTTTTGTGGTAAATCCCAGTGATACAGCGTTGCCATCGGGATTATTCCATTTTCGGCAAGCTCTCCGGCCAAATCCTTGTAAAAATCAAGACCTTTCTGATTGACTCTGCCTTTACCGTCGGGAAAAATCCTTGGCCATGAAATCGAAAACCTGTAGGATTTTATGCCCAGTTCTTTCAACAGCCTTACATCTTCCCTGAAACGCCTGTAATGATCGCAGGCAATATCACCGTTGTCGTTATTCGCGATTTTACCGGGGATATGACTGAATCTGTCCCAGATCGATTCTCCTTTTCCGTCTGCATCATGACTGCCTTCTATCTGGTAAGCTGACGTGCTTACTCCCCACAGGAAACTTTCCGGAAATACCAATTCAGCCATTTAATCCTCCGTCTTTCAATTATTATTTTTGATCGACATTTGCAGCTTTTTCAAGCTCTTCTTTTGTTTTTTCATCTGTCAATGAGTTGTTTTCATTGATGCCGCAGCCACAGCCGCAATCGTTTTTGGTATTATCGGTTTCTTTTTTTTCAACACCCGACATTTCCTTTATAAATTGAAACATGAGTTACCTCCTTTCTGGTGATAAAATTTAATGAATTGGCCTGTTATCTACCGGCAGCAGCTTGCTTCCCGCATCATGAACGATTTCAGGATGTTTGCAAGTTCTTCATAGCCGTTGCAATTTTCAAACAAAAACGAGCGGGGATATTCCTTCATTTCATCCCAGGGAATAGACTGTAGCCTGGGCTTGACTAGATAATTGATATGAAGTTCGTCAAGCAGGGCGCAGATCCTGAAGGAAAGCCTGCTTTTTAAATCATCGCTGATTTTATATGAAAACTTTTTTTCCAGCATTTCAAACATTTCGTTCGAAACATCCGTGTTCCTCATTCCCTTGACCTGCCAGCCGGGCCTGAATTCTTTGGCCATGATCATCCATTTCGTTTCGGGTTTGGGAAAAACCAGGGACATGGTATTCGCATCTTTGTATGTCCAGAATGACCAGGAAATTTTGTGTTTCTCAAAGATTTCCAGAGTTTCCTTTATGGCATTGAAGCCTTTCGAAAGATGCTCTTTCGAAAAACGCCCGCCTGTTTCTCCCACCCAGAGAGGCATTCCGGTTTTTTCCCTCAGTTGTGTAAATTCGAGAATTATTTTTTCAAGTATGGGGATCCTTTCTTCGGGAGCTGCAAAAATGCATGAATGCTGTCCCGGATAAAAATGGAAAGAAAGCGCCTGCTGGTGGCCGCCCAGTTTTTTGAAGATTGAAAAATCTTTTGACCATGCCGACCCTTCGATAAACAGAATATGATTCTCATCTGACTCGCGTATCCTTTGGGTCGTTTTTTCAAAGAAATCGTTAAAGGCATCATTGTCCGTGACAAAATTGGGCTCATTGACGATGTCATAACCTGCTATGACCGGATTGTTCCTGTACCGGCCGGCAATATGGCCCCACAAGTTAACGATTCTTTCCCTCAAGGAGGCATCATCCCAGAATCCGGCAACTCCCGTTTGATTATCAGAATGCCAGTTTGCATTCTGGCCCCCGGGAACGGCGTGCATGTCCAGCACAGCATAGATTTCGTATTTTTCACATAACGAGAGAACCCTGTCGAGGTGTCTGAAGCCATCCGGTTTGTAGTTTCCCGGTGCCTGGTCATCTTCAAAATGCCTGTAATTAAGGGCGAGCCTTACGGAGTTGACTCCAAGACTTTTCATGAATACGAAGTCGTCTTCGGTCAGAAAATTGTCAAGATAATCTTCAAAAAATTTGCCGGCATTCTCCCTGCCGTAAACCTGCGCGAATGTTTGCCTGATCCTCTTTTCAGATCCCGGAATCCTGGACATCATGTGTTCAATATTCATCCATGTACCGATGCCGAATCCCCTGAGCATGAAACTCTTGCCGTTTAAAAAAAAATCCCCGTCTTTTGCCTGTATGAAAGAATTATTCATAAATTCTCCTTTCTTTATTAGCATATTTGTTTTTCAATGTATTTAACGAATTGGTTTTGAAAAAGACGCGGATTTTTTAAAAATTTATTCAGAAAATTTGTGTTTTTTACAGCAGCAGCAGGTTATGGGGTGATAATCGATGATCGTTCCGTATTTATCGAATGAAAAATGACAGCAATTCATCAGGATATCCTTTAACATGGCTCTCGCCCGTTGTACCCTTGATTTTGCACCCGATACGGAAATGCCCAGTTTTTTCGACAATTCGATGAAGGACAGGCCTTCAAATTCATACAGGCTTAAGGCTTCCCTGTATAATGCCGGTAATCTTTCTGCCATATCTTTCAGACCGTAGGCTATATCACACGAGGCGTCGCATTCCTCTTTTTCCTTTCCTGTTGATTCATCATCAAGCTGGATGGAATCTAATTTTTTCTTTTTATAATGATCGATCACCGTGTTACGCGCTATCGTATATATCCATCCGGAAATATTGGGGCTTTCTCCGATTTTATCCGAATTAAGATGGATTTTTATGAATATGTCCTGCAGGATGTCATCAACCAGTGAAGGATTCGAAACTTTCCTTCTGACATAGTTCCTTAATTTACTGCTGAATTCTTTCCATAATATTTCCGTATTCATATTTAAATCCCCTCAAATATCCAATTCCCGGAACAGGAAGGATTCTTAAACCACTTTTTGTTTTTGGATAAATCCAAATTTTATTTTGGGAATGTTCTTCCCATATATTTCGCGCCGCAGCGGTAACAAACCGGCATTTCTCTTTTTGATCGAATTTCCCTGAATTTCCGTGCACGATCCGAGTGCCATATCTGATGCAATGTGCTTTCCGCAGCATTCCCGATCGGGTAGTCATGATCATGGACTTCATTCACAATTTTGCACCAGTTATCATACGACAGGACATTCCCGCTGTACGAATCATTCGAATTTCGGTTCCGCATGTATCCCTCTTCGCTCCACTGGGCACACATTCTGCATCGCAGATTGCATCGATTTGTCACCGTAAGCGAGACGATCCCGGGAAAATCTTTCAATTTTTGTTCCATGAGTTCTAACCTCGATTAGTGCCGGTTCGCATGCCGGCCAAGTCAACAAGCCGGTTATAAACAAAAGGCGCGGGACATCACATGCTATTGGTAACATGACGTTTTCGGGCTTTTAAAAATTTTTAAGTTATAATATTTTCCCAAGCTAAACCAATAGTTGTAAGCACTTTTATGTGTGCGTCGATCCCGATTATTCCATCGGGATCAGGGCAGCACATACGGCGTGTCAGGCACTGGCCAGCTGCTTTATTTTAATATACTTTTAAATTTTTATATAACTTTGATATTTCTTCATAATCTTTATCATTATGTAATAAATATAAATCATTTTCAATTGCAATTTGACAAGTTATTAAATCAATTGTACTTCTAACGGTAATACCGTTTTTTCTACATTTCATAAATATTTTAGATGCTTCCTCATATGATATTTTACCATTTTTAATATCATAAAATTTTTGAGTTTCTAAGTAATCTTTAAGTTCATTATATTCATTTTCATTTCTTGATCCTTGTAACAATTCTAAATAAATTAAATTTGTTATCCCAAATTCAATTTTCTGATCAAGAATATCTTGAAATTTTTCAGTGCTATTATTATTTTCCCCTTTAAAATAATCTATCAAGACTGAAGTATCAACTAATATCATTTGTTATTCCATTACGCATTTTTTTATAATCATAATTATCATAAAACTTAAATTTCCCTTTCAAATCCCTCAAATCCTTTCTTTTATGATTTTCGACAAATTCTGATAATGCAAGTTCTACAATTTCTCTTTTAGTCTTAACTTTAGTATATTTTTTTGCTTCAGTAATTAATTTATCATTTAAAACGATGTTTGTTCGCATAATTGCCACCTTAATATACACATGATAATACACCTTTTTAGTTGTGTCAATGATAAATTTAAAATTTTTGAAAAGCATTTATTTACAAAATCTCAATTAGAAATGTCACTTTCATAAAGCAGCTGGCTGGCGCTTAACGACCGTATGTTATCTGCAATATTCACAGTTTCTCTCTGTTATACTCCTTTCATCACCGTTTTGTCTATGGCCCTTTAGTACTATATTAATTTTTTTCAATAATTTTAAACAACTCCTGGATAGTATTAAATCACATTCGGAAATTTTATATTAATATTTATTTTTTCTTTATTTTGAGGCGCGCTCCAGGCTCGGGATGCCGATGACAATGATTGAAAATTGATGAAAGCATCCGTAATTTAGTTTTTGCTGGTTTGAAACAGAGTTAGCTACGCCCCCGATTTACCAATCGGGGCTCGCTAAGACCGGCGGACTGCAATTATTATTATCCTCACTTTTTGCAAAAGTTCAACCAGCAAACTTCTTGACTAATATAATTATCCAAAAAAAATATCATTTCTTCCTGTTCGTAAGCGGTTTTTATGAATAATCAGAATTAATTTAACCATCAAGGTGAAGGCCTGCGTCCCGATCCCGGCCCGACGTAATCGGGACAGACAGCGGCCTTCACCGTCAGATCAAAGTATTAATATTGTTAATTGATAAATTCCCGATTTCATCGGGATAGGCTGAGGGGCAAGGAAGCTGCGCTCCCTGCCATTTATCAAAATTGTCCGGTCTTCAGCATGACGAGGGTGCAAGCCTCGATTACCTTTATGCCGGCGCCTTCGAATTCCTCCTTCAGCGTTGTTGATTCGGAGCCGGGGTTTAAAATTATTCTACCGGGGTTTTTACTGATAATTTCGGATTTTATTTTTTTCAGGCTGGCAGGGTTCATGTATACCGTTAAAGTGCCTATATCCTGTTTTATATTTGCAATTTTTTCATAACAGGTGATCTCGTCGATTTCGTGATAATTAGGATTCACAGGAAAAACATTAAATCCTTTTTCCAGCAAAAGTTTTTGCGTCATATTCGAATAACGCTCCTGTTTGGGAGAGGCACCCAGTATTGCTATGTTTTTATTCATTTGATTTCCCCGTTCCTTTCATAATTTTTCAAGCGATTGTTTGATGTCCTCAATTAATTTTTCACTCTCTTCAATGCCGCAGGACATCCTCACTGTATTCTCCCTGACACCGAATGTCAGCCGTCTTTCCAGCAGCATGTAAAGCATTGTCGTAAGCACGGGCAGGCACACGAGTGATTCGGGGCAGCCCAGGCTCACGGCATGTTTTATCACTTTTAGGTTTTCGACGAATTTTTCAGCATCCTGGCAGGTTTTTCCCACCTGCTCCCGCGTCTTGCAGATAATCGCACCTGCCATCAGGTCATTGTGCCCTCCCAGCGCCTTCGTTGCACTGTGCACAACAAGATCGGCCCCGATCATTTTGCATTTTTTATCTTCTCCGTCGTTTGAATAATGAAACCCAGCGCATTTTAACATGAAATATGCAAGTATAACACTTTAATTTTAAAAATTTTTTGTGAATGCTTCCGGCGGGCGGATTGCCGGGGGAAAAATTCTTAACTTTTTACACTTTGGAGTTTTTTCGATTTGTCACCATAAATGATGACATGACAAAAATGCAGAGTTTATATATAAACGCATACAATTGATGACAAAACTTCTTAAATATTCAAAGTGCGTTCAGTTGTTCAAACAGCAATAATTTTTAAATAAATTGTGAATGATAATTTTTAGAACAAAAATATTAAAAATCAGGGAATTCCTGTATTGCATAAATGAAAATTTTGTTGTATCAGCTTGTTTTTTTGCATTATTTGCGGGTGGAGGTTTAATGAAAAGATTGATCAAGGATTATAAGGCTCTACTGCCTTTTTTTGTTTCATTGATTTTTAATGCTATATTTTTATTTTATATTGTCAGCACAGGCTTTGTTAAGAACCATAAAACCGCCGGCAATAATAATGAAGCTGCCCGCCTGGCAGACAAAAACGGGCATGAGCTTGAAAACAGGTATTTTACGCTTGACCGGCAGTATAATGAACTTAAGGAAAAATATAACAAGCTTGAAAAATCCGGCAATGAATTGCAGCAGGAATACAAAAAATTCAAAAAAGATGCATTGACAAGAATAAATGGATCAAACAACAGTAGTCTGGCAGAAATCGAGTCTCTGGACAACAAAGGCAGAGCATTGCAGGATGAATTCGACCGATACAGGAAAAACATCAGTGAAATAGTGCAGTATTTGAATGACTCCGGGCAGAAGACGGAAGATAACGAGCCGGATGCCGCTTTTATCATGCGGTGCATCAAATATTATGTCAATGAATCGGAGCGGATCAAAAACCTTCAAGCCGTGACAAAAAACGATGAATTGAAAAACGACAGGATAATTGATACCCTCTTCTCGTTTTCGGATATAAACGGGATAATTACAGGCAGGCGGAGTGAAGACATAATAATCAACAACAGCAAGGTCGATTATATTCTGAAAAACGCCACATTCATAACTTATCAATCGGACAGGGATCACGCCACAGGAATAATTGAGGTCACCAGAGTCAATAATGTTGTTAAATATAAAATCATAAAAGGCAATGTCAATGAAAAAGATTTTTTTTAAATACAGGTTTGGCCCCGGGGGGGTACATGAAACTTAAAGTAATTTTTTTTGCAATAGCCGGCTATTGCTTTTTCCTGAATGCGATTTTTTCGGATGATGCATTGACGGATAAATGGATAAAGGGCTGGGATCAGGCTGCATTCGAACAAACCGGATATAATGTCGCTGCAATGCATGAAAACCGGCAGCAGGATTCATTCGATATGGAGATGAGCAGGAACGGTTTCAGCTTAAAACTCACCGTTAATAATGTGATCCTGTTTAAAGATTTCATCCGAACCGTTTATGCGGTTGACAAGGCGTTTAACGGCGGCAAGATTTTCATTGATAAAAGGGGATACGGTAAAATAAAATTCAAAAGTGTGGAAATAATTTATGGCACAACCGGGCAGGTGCTTGTTTTGCCGAAGCTGGAAAAACTGATATTGATTTGGGACCAGGAGAATGACATATCGCTTGATTTGACGGAAAAGGTTAAGGAAAATCCGGTCTTCAGGTATGACCTGAAAAACCATGATTTTACATATAACATAAATTATATAAACAGGATTAAAATGACAACCGGGACCGATGATGTGTTCCGGGGATGGAGCTATTATCTTGAAAATTTGTTTTTTACACTTCGGGACGGGATAAAAAACGGCGACTATGAAGCAAGGGATATGGTGAATACCGCCCTGATTAATATAGATATCCTGAAATTCAGGTCGAAAAGACGCAAGAGCGATTTGTTTTATTTATCAATTGAAAATTACGAGGCATGCATACTTTCAGACAAAAGTTTGGGTCATGAGAATTATATAGAATCCAGGATCGACTCTAAAATTTTAACGGCCTTTTCCCTTAAAAATTTGGGTGCTTCGGGCTGGATATACAAGCCTTTCGGTGTAGAATTCCTCGGCGGCATATTTGCCGATGCAAATATAAGCACTGCCCTGAGAGGCGCCGAGCGGGGTATATTCGACATACTGAAAACAGGGCCGTGCATCGGGCTAGGTTGTTCGGTCGGTATACCTGTTTTTGAGAAAGATAAACAAACCGGGACGATCCGGCTTTTAAATATTATCAGTGCATTTTCTTTTGAAACGATATTCAACATCAATGTACTTGACATGGATTATCATCCGTTAACGGCCAGCGTGATATTCGGTCTGGATCTTTTCCCCGGATACCTGGCATACCTGAGGCTGTTTGTAGGATTAACTACAGACGGCGTTGAAACCGGATTTACGGCGGGCGCCAAACTGATCTTTGACATAAATTTGCCAAAGCCGCGGATGGCAAAAAATAATAATTCGGATTATTAGGCCCATAATGGAGGTGATGATGAAAAAAATTCATACAGGGGTAATCGCTGCCGGTTTGATCCTGATGTTTTTTCTTGCAAATTGTTCATTCGAAAAACTGGATCGGGCCATTAAAATGGGCAGTAAGGGATTGGACCCGAAATGGGATCTGGACGCAGCGATCCCGGTTCTTGAAAAAAGAATATATCTGAAGGATTATATGAAAAATGTCAGCATTGATCCCTATGAAACCACAGGTACCAATCCTCTGGTTCGATGGCCGGTTGATACTGCCGAAACCGATGTATTCTCCGGGACGGTGCCGGTTGATATAAAGGTTGATTTCAATCCGGATGACGGTGTGGACAATGATTTGAAAATATTCGGGATTTATTCCAAAGAAGCAAATTGTTTTATCGATGTGTGGCTGACAGAACAGGGCCAAACTCAGTGCCTTGCGATTAATAAGAACGACATCAATTTTGTATCTGTAAAGATCGAGGGGCATGTATACGGGGGAAGTTATTATTCAAATGATAACAACATCGTTACCTACATGCTGGATGATTTTCCTGCTGCTGATAAAGGTTATTTCATCGATTTTGCCGGTGATGATTCGAAAAATACAGATGTCTGCAATTTTGACGATCTTACCGTATTGCTAAACCCGGGGCCTGCCGTGTATGCCGGGAGTACTTACATCATTCATATAAGGGCAAGGGTGACACTTGGCGATAATTTCGGGGTGTCGGCCATGATAATCAGTAATTCGGAGTTGTTGAATAAAAAGGACATATCGCTGCCGATCAAGGATCTTCCTTTTGATGATGTACATAAATTCCGGATCGAGTACAATATTGAGAGTACTTTTCCGTTCAGTATCAATATGGCAAACCATATTAAAACCAGGGACAACAGTTTGACCCAGGATGCCTCGTTTTTAATTAATTCCGGGAATCTGAAATACCTCCCGGCGAATGATTATTGTTATGTTGCTGAAGAAGGATATACCGGCAGTGCAGTAAATATTAATCCCGTTTTTTTTGACAAGTCAGGTGTATCAATGGATTATTCTGTAAGCGCCGTTCCAACCGGTGGTAAAATTTTGTTAACAACCGGCGATGAAATGCTGATAAAAGCGGATATAAAATGCAGTGGTGAGATGTAGATAACGAAGTCGAGGGTTTATGAAAATTTTTTGTTTGTTGTTTTTGTTGTTTTCGGTCAGCCTGGATTTATGTTCCTTGAATTATATTGCCACCGGTAAATCTGTTTCGTTTTACGGAGCGAATGCATCGGTGTCCGACGGTTTTGAATCCATGCTTTATAATCCCGCGGGGTTATTCATGACGAATTCAAAATACGGATTCAATTTTTTCGGCACATACGGGGCAAGGGCATACAGTAATTCTATAACCACGGATAACGTGCTTAACCTCTTTCTGGCAATGGCACAGGGCAGGAATCTCACCCAAACCGGAGTTATTGATGATATTTTAAAA
>JBJKSS010000411.1:0-3847 GCA_046703745.1 Spirochaetota bacterium | reverse complement strand
CAAACATGGCGGTGTTTACATCTTTGGCGGCAACTTTGTCCCCGTTGAATTCCAGGTCTTTGGTTGCACAGGCGTCGGGAATTACGAGGATTTCGAATCCCAGGTCATGGCCGGCACGAACGGCGGCATCCACGCATATATGGGTCATCATGCCGCAGATCACAAGTTTTTCTATGTTCTGCTTTTTTAACAAATCTAAAAGCTCTGTCCCTTTAAAGCAATTGATATCATACTTTTTAATCACAGCTTCATCCCCTGCCGGCTTCACACTTTTATGAATTTGGAGAACCGGAAGTTCTTCCAGCGGGACCAATTTGTCTACTACCGGTATTTTTTTGATGTGCATCACATGAAAAACAGGCAGATTATTCTTCCTGAATTCTTCAAGGATTTTTGCAGCATTGCCGCTTGCCTTTTCAAAACCATCAAGCATTTTGACATAAAAATTCTGGATGTCGATTATAAGCAGAGCTGTTTTCATTTTTTGTCCTTTATTCAAGTAAATTTTTTAAAATTTTTAGTAAACTCGTCTGTGCCAGCCAGTTTTGCATAAGCGAATCCAAAGGCGGCAAACATGGCGGTGTTTACATCTTTGGCGGCAACTTTGTCCCCGTTGAATTCCAGGTCTATGGTTGCACAGGCGTCGTGAATTACGAGGATTTCGAATCCCAGGTCATGGCCGGCACGAACGGCGGCATCCACGCATATATGGGTCATCATTCCGCAGATCACAAGCTTTTCTATGTTCTGCTTTTTTAACAAATCTAAAAGCTCTGTCCCCTTGAAGCAGTTGATTTCGGTTTTTTTTACCACAGCTTCTCCCTGTGCGGGTTTAACCATTTCGTTTATTTGCACAAGGTGTGCAATTTTTTCCGGCGGCATGATTTTTTCCAAAGCCGGGATTCTTGCCGCATGCATCACATGAAAAACAGGCAAATCAGTCTTTCTGAATTCCTCGAGGATTTTTCGTGCATTGCCGCAGGCATTCTCAAAACCTTGGGCCTTGAGTAATTCCAGCTGGATATTCTGGATGTCAATCAGTAACAGGGCTGAGTTCATGATAAATCTCCTTACAAATAATAAAAAATTTTTAACCCGATTTCTAAAAAAAGGGAATGGCTGAAAATCAGTAAAAATATACAATTAATCAGTTTTGGCCGGGCGGAGAGAAAAACAGGCTCCTGTAACGGGCAGGGTTGTATCCTGTAATTTTTTTGAATACCCGCGCGAAATTCGACTGGTCGGCGAATCCGGTCCTTTCCATAATATCCTGCACACTGCAGCTTGTGCCGCGCAGCATCTGGCAGGCAATGTCTATGCGTATTTTCCTGAGGTATTCCATTACCGTCATGCCCGTCTTTTTTTTGAATGAATCCGAGAGCGTCGACCTGTTCGTGAAAAATTTTTTAGTCAATTCACCGATCGATATTTTTTTCTCATAGTTGGAATGCAGGTAAAGCACGATGTCATCAATGCCGTCCTCAGTATCGTCAATGCTTATATTTTGAATGTCAGCCGAGTCTTCGTAAATTCTCCGGATGAGAAACAACAGCTCTATCAGGTAGGCCCGGCTCTTGCACGGCCAGAATTCCTCATTCTGCAGCGCAAGCTTGTCATGTATTGTTTTAAACAGTTTTCCGATCCTTTTGAATACGGCCTGGTTTAGAGGGAAATATTTCGGCCTGTTTTTTTCGAAAAACTGGTTGAGTACGAACAGGTCGAGCACTTCGGTCTGGCTTAATGATCTTTCCCGGCAATTCAGAACTTCGAATCCGAATTTCGAATTGATTGTTCCGGGATGGAAATATATAGTTTGCCCCGCAAAATTGTCTGCCCTGACAAGGGTAATTGTGTCGGTTTCATTGAGGCAGAGCAATGAAGGCGCCCGAACAAGAATTTTTTTCTCATTAAGGCTGATAATTGCACCGCCCTTTTCCGCCAGAACGACCTTGTATCTTGTGTTTGAATTAATAAAAGTTTTTAAATCCTCATAGGGATTGATGCTTACCGGAAGTTTCACCGATTTATGATATTTGATTCCTGTTGTGTATAATTCCATAATAAAAATCTTGATTAAAATTTTAATAACAATTTACTTTAACTTTTAAATTTTTTCAACGGATTTATTTATTTAAACTTGAAAATCAATCCAAATGTGTTATGATTTCGGATAAATTTTTTTCAGGGGATCATTCTTATGGAATTCGTCGAGGGACAACGCTGGATAAGCGAGATGGAGCCTGAGCTCGGACTGGGGATTCTTGATAAGATCAATGCCGGAAGGCTGGAGATCGGCTTTCCTGCAACAGGAGTGAAAAGGGTCTATTCTTTCGTGTCTGCTCCTTTAAAAAGGGTAATCTACAGAATCGGAAATATAATAGAGAATTCAAACGGTAAAAAATTTACAATAACAGATATTGAAGAAAAAAACGGGCTTGTGATTTACCATTGCGGCAGTCTGATGATCCCGGAAAATGAATTGTCCGGGGTGTTGAGTTTTAATTCTCCGGAGGAAAGACTTTATTCAAAAAATATCGATCCCAACGATGTTTTCAACCTGAGATTTGAATCATTGAAAATCAAGGCCGACATTTTGAAATCTGGTATCCGCGGGTTTACCGGCGGGAGGATAAGGCTCATTCCGCACCAGCTTTACATTGCCAACGAGGTTGCGTCCCGGCAAATTTCGAGGGTTCTCCTCGCCGATGAGGTTGGGCTGGGCAAGACCATTGAGGCATGTCTCATAATCCACCGTCTGTTGATCACAGAACGGATCAACAGGGTGCTTATCATTGTGCCCGAATCATTGATTTACCAGTGGTTCGCAGAATTAATTCACCGTTTTAATCTTACATTCAGGATCATCGATGAGCGCTACTGCCGATCGCTTGAATCCGGCGGAAGTAAAAATCCGTTTTCAGACGGAGAATTGTGCATTTCGAGTTTGGAGTTTTTCTCAAAAAATGAAAAAAGAAGGGGACAGTGCATCGAAGCAGGCTGGGACTTGATAGCAGTAGACGAGGCCCACAAAATAGGCGCCGATTCGGCAGAATACAATTTTTTAAAAATACTTTCCGCCGGGACAAAAAGGCTCCTCCTTCTTACAGCAACGCCGGAACAGCTCGGTGAGGAAAGTCTTTTTGCAAGGCTGAAACTTCTCGATCCGGACAGATTTTATGATTACGAAGCGTTCCTTGCAGAATCCAAAAATTACACGGTTATTGCAAAAATCGCAGAGAATATTCTTGAGAATAAAAAAATAGATGCCCTGGATGAACAAAAGCTTATGGAAATTTTTCCGGAAGACAGAGAGGCATTCAAAACCGGCCTTGAGCGGCTTAAATCCGGGGATGAGACAGCATTAAAAAAAATAATCGACGATCTTGTCGACCGCCACGGGATCGGCAGGGTGATGTTCAGGAACACGAGGAAAACGATAAAAGGGTTCCCCAAAAAAATCAGGCATATTGTCCCAATCACTGGCTCCGTCCCCGGGATTGAAGAAAAAATAGCAGGGGAATTCCTTTTTGAGCACGGCTTGTCCGATATTAAACCCCTTTATGATTATGACGATGACCCCAGGGTGGAATGGCTCTCGGGGTTTCTTAAAAAATTCAAAAATGACAAGTTTCTTCTTATTTGCAGGACAAAGGAAAAAGTATCGGCCATAGATCAGGCATTGAAAAAAAAATGGGATTTCAAGACAACTGTGTTCCACGAGGATTTGAAAATCATCCAGAGGGACAAGAATGCCGGCTGGTTTGCCGCCAGGGAAGGAGCGCACATACTCATTTGTACCGAAATCGGCAGCGAGGGAAGGAATTTCCAGTATGCGCACCACCTCGTA
>JBJKSS010000410.1:0-3633 GCA_046703745.1 Spirochaetota bacterium | reverse complement strand
TAATAACTAGAACCTGTAAATGGCCCACATTCGGGTTGATAATCGACGGGATAGATTATTATTATGATTCCCATCTTTTTCACGGGGTCAATGAGAGTTGTGAAAAATATGATTTGAATTTGATCTGTTTTCAGGGCGGCAACATCCAGACAAAGGAAAAGAAAGAATTCGATTTCAATTCCGTATACAACAGGGCAAACAAGCAGAATATCGATGGGCTTATAATTTCAAGCGCTTCGATCAGCAGTCTCATAGACAAGGAAAAGCTTGCGGAATTCTGCAGGCAGTTTGGCTCTATTCCGGTAATAAGCATAGGCGTCGAGATTGAAAGCATTCCTTCGGTGGTCATCGATAATTATAATGGAATGATGATTATGATGGCTCACCTCATTGAGGAGCATAAATTCAGAAAATTTGCATTCATCAGGGGGCCGGAGCTTAACAAGGAGTCAATCCTCAGATACAGGGCATTCATGGATAGTCTCGATAAATACGGCATACCTAAAGATGATTGTGCGGTAATAGAAGGTGATTTTTTATATGAATCAGGGATCACATCGGCAAAAAAAATGCTCGGCTTGAACAGGAAATTCGATGCGGTTGTTTCAAGCAATGATGAAATGGCGCTCGGGTTGATCGAAGAACTGCGCCGGAACAAAATAAGAATACCGGAAGATTTGTCTGTAACCGGTTTTGATGATCTTAATTACTGTGATTATTCGCCGGTAACAATAACAACCGTGCGGCAGCCAGTATACGGCCTTGGGAAAAAATCGTGTGAAATGCTTGTGGATATTCTTAGTGGACGCAAAGTCGATAAAATGGCAGTTCTGGACACAAGCCTTGTGATCAGGGAATCCTGCGGCTGTTATTCTCACGAAATAAAGACCGTTGTCTCCGAAAACAATGAAGCCGTGTCACAGGCGAACGTATTTGTAAACAAATCGTTTGAATTGAAAACCATTGCTGGAAAAATTTATAACGAAATGAATGTTGGTAGTGTCGATGTTTTGAGAGTAATCGAAGAGCTTGTGGAATCATTCCGTGAAGCCGTAAGCGCAAATAAATTCGGCAATTTTTTGCAGGTTCTTAACCACATTCTCAATACTTTTGTCTGGACCAACCGGGATATCAAGATATTTCACAGGATAATTTCGGAGATGCGCAAGGTTTTCATAGCCGACATAGATGGAAAGATAATGCTTCTGAAAATCGAGGATCTTCTTCACCAGTCAAGGGTAATGATAAGTGAAAAGATTATCAAGCTGGAAAAGAACAAGTTTCATCTTTACAGGCAGGAAAACGAAGAGATCAATATATTGAATGACGAATTTTTGATCGGACTGGACATTGAAAACCAGTTCATAAATCTTTACAACAGGCTGCCGAGGTTCGGTATCAGAAGCTGTTACCTTACTGTGAAGTCGGAGTATTCCGATATTTTGAACCTTGTTTTCTGCTATGAAAACAACAATAACAAATATATAAAGGAAGAAGGCATCCAGTTCAGTCATGATATGATTATTCCACAGGAATACTACCCGGAAAGCAGGCGGTATTCGATGATCTTTGTTTCCTTGTATTCATCAAAAGATCTTCTGGGTTACGTGCTTTTCGAATCCAGCCCGGAGAGCATGAGGCTGTGCAGGAACCTTTGCCATATCATCGGCAGTTCTTTGCATAAAAGCATTCTCCTGAAACAGATCGTGGAAAAAACAAATACGTTAAACAGCCAAAAAGAGGAGCTTTCTTCAACCCTGAAGAAATTGAGAAGGTCGATGAGCGGTTTTATTCAGGCAATGATTCTCACGGTCGAGGCGCGGGATCCCTACACGGCGGGGCACCAGAGGCGTGTATCCGACCTCGCGAGGGCGATTGCGCAGGAGCTTGGCCTTGACGCCAATGCTGTTGACAGTATAAGAATGTCGGGATCTATACATGATATCGGCAAGCTTTACATACCCGCTGAAATTCTTAACAAGCCCGGTACTTTATCCGACATTGAGTTCAATCTTATTAAATCTCACCCTAATATTTCCTATGATATTTTAAAACCCATAGATTTTGATTATCCCGTTGCAGAGATCATCAAACAACACCATGAGACAATAGATGGAAAGGGTTATCCCAACAACCTGAAGGGCGATGAAATAATGATCGAGGCAAGAATACTGCGAGTTGCCGATGTAGTCGAGGCCATGGCTTCTTTTCGCCCTTACAGGCCGGCCCTTGAATTGAAAGATGCACTGGATGAGATTTCCGAATTCAGAAACATACTTTACGATCCGGATGTAGTCGATGCGGTTTTGAGGCTGTTTATGAAAAAAGGTTATGAATTCGGCTGACCCGGGATTATGCGGAATATCCCCGGGGTATATTCCTGGGGGACAGAGCCAGGGGGCTTTTCTTTGTTTTTTTTCAGGGACAGAGCTTGGAAGCTTGGTTCGATCTAATTAACTGGGTAGCTCTGTCCCCATGGCCGTTTCAATAACGATATATCTCAAAGCGTTTTCTGTTTATTCCGAGGGGACAGAGCCGGGGGGTTTCCTCAGGGACTTATTACTGTTCTAAGCTCTGTCCCCTGATTACAGAAGATTATACCCGAACGAGCAATGTGTTGATTAGCTCTGTCCTCGTAGAGAAAAATAATCAAGACATATTTAGACCACGGGGGCAGAGCTTTAACTGTTTATTTTTTATCGCTCTGTCACCCGTGGTCGCCAATTATGATGTATTAGTATTTTTTATTCTGGGGGACAAAGCTTGGAGCCGGTTTGGAGATTGTTACAAGCTCTGTCCCCATCAAGGGGCGTGAGCCGGGCATTCATTTTTATTAATATTTATATTGTTTTATTTTCCCTTTTCTATTATTTTTAAAAAAAATATCAGGATTTTGTAATTATGGAATCAATCTATGTGATTATTATAGCCGCATCTTCTGCATTCTGGAGCGGGCTAATTATATGGCTCCTTATGTACGCAAGCAATGCAGGTAATACAGCCCGTTTCAAAATGATGAACAATGAACTGGAAAAATACAGACAGATGTCCCTGGAGAATGAAAAACTGAAAATAGAAAACGCAGAGCTTAAAAGGGATATTCAGGCCGGATCAGAGAAAAACAAGTGGCTTGAACAGGCGGAAACAAGGCTTAAGGAATCATTCGAAGCTTTGTCGGCAAAAGTTTTCAACGCAGGATCGAATGATTTTATCAATAAATCCAGGCAGCAGATAGAGTTTTTTCTCAAATCAATGCAGGGTGAACTGGGAATGCAGAAAGCCGAAATCAAAAACATCATTGACCCGATTGAAAAGGATCTTACAAAACTCGACCGTCAGGTGCGTGATATTGAAGAAAAAAGGGAAGGGGCCTATAAAAGTTTGATCGATCAGATAAAAGGATTAAGCAACTCCTATAGCGAATTGAATACGGCCACGATACAGCTTACACAGGCATTGAAATCATCCCAGGTTAGAGGTAAATGGGGTGAAGTCCAGCTTAGGCGCATTGCTGAAATTGCCGGTATGATCGATCATGTCGATTTTGCGGAACAGTCATCGGCTGAAAACAGGGAAGGTCGGGCAAGACCGGATATGATCGTTTATCTTCCTAACGCAGGTATTCTTGCGATT
>JBJKSS010000409.1:0-3012 GCA_046703745.1 Spirochaetota bacterium | reverse complement strand
GAATTCAAAAATATCAAAACATCATTTTCCGAATCCCGCTTTTACGGCAGGCAGGCATATTTTATCGGCACATATTTTTACGGCAGCCAGGCGGATTTTTCCAGGGTTGAATTCCACGCAAAGCAGGCTGATTTCTCAAAGGCGGAATTCCACTGCACAAGGCTGAGCTTTTATAATTCCGACTTTATCGAATTCGTAAACCTCGATGTCAACAAATTTGCCGACAAAAACATTTTTACCAATTCATATTTCAGGCTGGGCGCAAACATCAACATTAATAAATTTTGCATAAACGAAGGCAAATTGTCAAAGCCAGTGAGGCTTGATGTCGGAGATGATGCGAAAACCAGGGAAAATCTTCATACTGTAAAAAGGCTCCTTACCCAAATAGAAAAATACAGCCAGGCAGATTACATGCTCTACTGGTACAAGGTTTATGAAAGAAGGGCAAACGGCAAACTTATTAAAAAAATTTTCATGCCGCTGGAATGGCTTTTCCTGGATAAAATGACCGGTTATTTCACAAAACCGGAAAAACTTCTCGTATCAATTGTTTTCGTCCTTGTGTTTTTCTTTTTCGTATATTCGGCGGCGGTAATTGCCAACAATGAAACGCTGGGAACGATCCTGATAAACACCCGTTCGCTTTCAGGGGAATTATACCTGGATAACCCGGCAGGATTTGAAAAAATCAAGTCAGTATACGGCAACGTTTTATATTTTAACCTTGTGACTTATGCAACGATCGGTTACGGTGATGCACTTCCGACAGGAATTCTAAAGATGCTTGCCGGCATTGAAGGGCAGATGGGATCGGTGCTCAATGCCCTTTTTTTGATTGTGCTTACAAGAAAAATTTTAAGATGAGCAAGCCCGTCCATAATAAAAACCGGCAACTTTATCAGGAAACAGGGATTGATGCCGCAAAATACCTGTGCATCTGTTTGTTTGAAGTTTGCCGCTTACCCGCCAATTATCCGTAAATTTTTTTGTTATTCAATGGTATTATTTTATAATCAATCATAAAATTCATTGTATAATTAATAAATTAACGGGATTGATTCGAAGGGAGATGTAAAATGTTGAAAACAAAATATGAAGAAATCGTTGACGTGCCTTCCATAGGGAAAAATGAAAATCCTGTTTTAATGAACGATATACTCTCCAGGGCGATGAATGAAAAAATCGAGCCTGCGGATAACGACAAAAACCGGGTTTTGTTCCTTGCCGTGGATATCCAGAAGGATTTCATGGATAACGGTGCGCTGGGTGTGCCAGGCGCGATAGGGGATGTCACAAGGTTAACAAAATGGTTTTATGAGAATATCGGCGGGATAACCGAAGTCTTTGCAAGCATCGACACGCACCATCCGTTCCAGATTTTTCATCCGTGCTGGTGGGTTGATAATAATGGCAAAAACCCGCCGCCGTTTACAGAAATCACGCTGAGCGATCTTAAGGCCGGCGTCTGGCACGCGGTGAATCATGCAGATGAGTCGATGAATTACGTGGAGAACCTTGAGAAATCCGGGAAGAAAAAACTCGTAGTCTGGCCCTATCACTGTCTGCAGGGAACACTGGGTAATTCCCTTGAAAACCAGTTTGCAAATATCATTCATTTTCATTCGGTTGCAAGGAAGAGCAGGATGACTCTTGTGGCCAAGGGTTCCGATCCTCTTACCGAAATGTACGGGATATTCAAACCGGAGTATTCTCCAAAAGGCGGGACCAACACCGAGGCGCTTGACAGGCTGAAAACTTTTGACAGAATTGTAATTGCTGGCGAGGCGAAATCCCATTGTGTGATGGAGTCGGTGAACCAGATCATCGATTATTTCAGGAAAGACAAAGGCTTTTTTAAAAAAATTTATCTCGTTGAAGACTGCATGTCTGTGATCCCCGGTTTTGAAGAATCAACCCGCGCCGCTTTTGATGAATATAAAAACATCTATGGCTTTAACATCGTCAGATCCGGCAGCTTCAGTCTGCAGCAGTAAAAGATATTTAAAAGGAGAAAAACAGCATGCAGATAATCGAATCCATCCTTGACAACGATCTTTATAAATTCACGATGCAGCAGGGAGTACTGCACCAGTTTTCCAGCGTACAGGTAGAATACAAATTTTTCTGCAGGACACCTGGAGTAGATTTCAGCGATTCCTTTGAGGAGATCAGGGAGAATATCATCGCTCTTAAAAATGTTCACCTGACGGACGATGAAGAGAAATATCTTCTTTCAATCAGGTATATAAAGCCCGATTATGTGGAATTCTTGAGGCTGTTCAGGTTTTCGCCGGAGCGCCACGTCGAGATGAAACTGCTTGAAAACGGCGGTCTTTACGTGAGGATAACCGGCTCGTGGCTCGGTACCATCCTGTACGAGGTGCCCGTGCTCTCGATCATCAATGAATGTTACTACAGGAAATACATCGAAAAAAGAAAAATTAGCGCCGACAAGGTCATGGATAAAACCTCCGCGCTGCTCGACAAAAAAATTGAGCTCCTGAAAAGATACAACAGTCATCTTTCAAGGGAAAATTATCTTAAATTCATAGAGTTTGGCACAAGGCGGAGATTTTCAAGGGAATGGCACGAGGAATTGATAAAAAAACTCAAGAATGATCTGCCGGAGAATTTTACCGGAACTTCCAATGTCGATCTGTCAAAAAAATACAATCTGAGGCCGATCGGCACAATGGCGCACGAATGGATAATGGCTGGCCAGGCGCAGGAGATAAGGCTCGTGAACAGCCAGAAGTTCATGCTGCAAAAATGGGTCAACGAGTACAGGGGCGACCTCGGGATCGCGCTAACCGACACGATCTCCATGGATGCCTTTTTAAGGGATTTCGATCTTTACTTCGTAAAACTCTACGACGGGTGCAGGCACGACTCTGGCGATCCGTACGTCTGGATGGACAAAATGCTCAATCATTACAGGCAGCTCAAGGTCGACCCGAGAACCAAAACCGCCGTATTTTCGGACAACCTTAATTTTGAAAAATCCATTGA
>JBJKSS010000408.1:0-3703 GCA_046703745.1 Spirochaetota bacterium | reverse complement strand
CTATAATCACCTTGTCGCCGTATTTTTCTATTATATATTCGGCGACTCCATTCCTTGTGTCTTCCACGTTCATCTGTACTATGATTGCACCATAGCCGTCATAATATCGTAAAAATTTGTCTATCCTTCTGTCGAGTTCCGGCGCCTTTGTTATTTTGCCGCTATCGATCCGGGAATTTTTATCAACTCCCACTACATTCTCACCGATCACTATCGGGTAACCGACAAGTGCCGCGCCGATGGCGAATGAATCCCAGTATCTTGCTGCAACGAATGTCGATCCAAGCGCTCCTGTCATGACCGGCACTCTTGACTTTGTTTTGATTTTTGAGCCGAACTCGGTTCCAACTGAAACATTGGGGAAAACACAATCATCGGCAGAATTCGTCAAACCCTGCCTTATTCCCTTTGCTCCGTAGAGATACCCCTGTATCCTCAAATTGTTATAAGAAACTCCTACATGATTGACCCTGCCGCTTCCGGCCGTGATCCAGCCGAAATCCCTCGGATACAAAAGTTTCCTGCCCAGCATGCTTGACAGCCATGTCTCGCATTTTCCCTGGCAATCGGCCCTGCATAATGTACATAACCCTGACTCGCAGGCATTGCCCCTGTTCATAGTGCCCAAAACATCGTTTGACTTGGAATATTCAAACATAACAGAAACCTCCAGTAATATTTTTATTTTACCGGGTTTTAGCAACAGGCATGCCATTATTCTTCAGCATGTAAAAACCGGCTTAACTTATGGAAATAATGTTAATTAACAAAAACTTTTCAATAATTCTTAAAATATTTGTTGCACAAGTTTTAAACATATAATAAAATGATGACTAAAATTTAATCACTTCATTAAAAAAGGATTTATCTTGGATGATTGCATAAAATTCAATGAAAACAGGAATTTCAAAATCATTCATGACCATTTCATAACATTCAACAGTATAAACAATTTTGATGAATTGCTCCGTGTCCTGCTTGAAAAGTCCATTAAAATCTCGGAAGCAGACTCAGGCTACATCCTTCTGAAGGATTCGGAGTGTTTACTGTACAATGCCAAAACCGAATCAACAAAAACAAATATCGAAAAAATCAAAAACCCGGAAATAAGAGATATGAGTCTTGTCGATTCGATCCTGGATAAAAAAAAGCCGAGGTTATTAAATGATCAAACAATGGTTTTTTTCAAACAGGCCAGTCACCACTCCGGTTCTCAGATGATTTTCCCGGTAAACATTAATCAAAAAGTCAAGGCCCTGATTTGTCTCGAATCTTCGGCCAAATCCGCATTTCCGGAAGACATTTTTGAAATAATAAACATCCTGTGCATACAGACAGCACATAATCTTGAAAAGATCAGGCTCGGTATGGAAATGGAAAGGAAAATCAGGCTTAAAAACGCATTGATAACCATAACCAACAACATAGAAAAAATTTTTGTATTAAAAGACGTATTCAATGAAATAATGGAAAACCTGGCGGAAAAATTCGGGATAATCAGGGGCATGCTGGTGCTGTTTGACAGGGAGGATATAAACAAACTTTCTGTGGTAACTGCATACAACCTTACGGAAGAAGAAGTGTCCCGCGGCATATACAGGGTCGGTGAGGGCATCGTAGGCCGGGTTGTTGAAAACGGCAAGCCCGTTTCAATACCCGACATAAACAAGGATCCGTTTTTTTTAAACAGGATGAAAATCAAGCGCTCCAGAAATACTGCAACATCTTTCATTGCCGTTCCGATAAAATTATCGGGGATCGTTTATGGAGTGCTGTCTATAGAAAAAGCTTTTGAATCCATGGAGCAGCTTGAAGACGAAGAGGATTTGCTTTACCTGATAAGCGGCATAATAGCAAACAAGGTCAAAATATACCAGAAGATATCGGAAGAAAAAAGCGTTTTGTTGAATGAAAATCTTATCCTGAAAAAAGAATTGTACAAAAATTACGGTCTTGACAACATCATAGGAAAAAACAAGAAGATGCAGAATATTTTCGAGCTTGTGCAGCTTGTTGCAGAAAGCGGCTCGTCCATCCTGATTCTGGGAGAAAGCGGTACCGGCAAGGAGCTCGTAGCCAAAGCACTGCATTTTAACAGCAATAGACGTTATGCGCCGTTTGTAAGTATAAATTGTGCGGCCATCCCAGAAAATCTCCTTGAATCCGAGCTGTTCGGGTATAAAAAGGGCGCTTTTACCGGTGCCAATGCGGACAAAAAAGGTAAATTCGTCCTTGCCGACGGGGGCACGCTATTCCTCGACGAAATCGGGGAAATGTCGCTTTATCTTCAGGCAAAACTCTTAAGGGCGATACAGGACAGAATCATCGAACCCATAGGAAGTGAATTGACCGTTGAGATAGACATCAGAATCATATCCGCCACGAACAAGGATCCGGCAGAATTGATAAAAACCGGCAAATTGAGGGAAGACCTCTACTACAGGCTCAATGTTGTAGAATTAAAGCTGCCGCCGCTGAAAGAACGAAAGGAAGACATACCTCTTCTGGCACAACATTTCATAGAAAAATATTCAAAAAGCAACAATAAAAAGATAAAAAAAATCACCCCTGAAGCACTGCGTTCATTGCATACATATCACTGGCCGGGCAATGTCAGGGAACTGGAAAACGTGATAGAACGTGCCGTGCTTTTAACCAGGACAAATTCCATTGAAATAACCGATCTGCCTTCCTGTATCGTGGAGGCGAGCCGTCATACATCAGAGGAAATACACGTCAGAAACTGGATCGAAAATTTCATTTACAATGAAAAGCAGCCCGGGAAGGTTTACGAATCATTCATGCGCATCATTGAAAAGGAATTTCTCCTCAAATCATTTCTCAACAACAACCGCAACAGGATCAAGACATCTGAATTTCTCGGTATCAACCGGAACACCCTCAGGGCAAAAATGAAAAAGTACAATATAGATTTTATCTGACAAGTTTGTACCCGGCTTCTTCCCAGTCTATGATGCCTCCGAAATTATAAACTTCCATAAAGCCGAGTTCTTTCATTTTTTCTACAGCATTGCCTGCCCTGTGGCCTGTACGGCAGTAAACCAGATAGATTTTACTCCTGTCCAGCCTGCCTATTTTTTCCAGAAAATCATTCAACAGGATATCCATATTAAGAGCCTTCTCTACATGGCCATCTTCAAACTCATCGCCTGTCCTGACATCGATGATCACCAGTTTGTCCAGGTATTTACTGTCATGCATCATGGCATAAGCTTCTTGCGGGCTTATTTTCCTGATTATCTGATTGCCGCTTCCGGCTGCAAAAATCATTGATAAAAAATTCATCAGGATGAATAATGCGAAAATCTTTTTTAGCATACAGCGATCTCCTTTTATTTCGTATTTTGAGAAAATTATATTAATAATATGTGCATTAAACAATATTTTTTTAATATTTTTAAATATTTCTTCAAACAGCGGCCATAGCGAATAATGGAAAAAATAACTAAAACTCTTGATAAATTGTTAAAAAATATTATATTATTAGAAAAAACACCTTGGAACTTTATTATATATTTGAATTTGCCGTTAATATTAGGATAGATAATTTTTTCAGGGGGCAAGGATAATAAAATTGGATCAAAAAATAAATTTCAGGGCTGAGAAAAAAAAACTATTCAAAAGGTTCAAACATTATCCTTCAGGGAAGCGATTCACGTGAAATACTTTTTTTAAACCAGGG
>JBJKSS010000407.1:0-10679 GCA_046703745.1 Spirochaetota bacterium | reverse complement strand
TTCATGGAATTCCCTGTGCCCGGCCAGGAATGCGACACAATCAGCATTCTTTACGGTTTCTTCTATATCATGGCTGACGGGCAGATCGGTAACCATTTTTGCATCATGCTCCATCACCCACGGATCGCATATTTTAATCCTGTAACCACGTTTGACAAATTGATCTATAACGGGCTTTGTAGGCGTGAACCTGCAGTCCCCTGTATTATTCTTGAAAGCAATCCCCAGAACGGCAATAGTATGATCTTCCGGCCGCGGGTTATTCTTCAAAACGATGGCATCGATGAGGGATGCACAATATTCCGGCATGCTGTCATTCACATTCCTTGACACAACCGGTATCCCCAGATCAAGACCGTAATCTTCGCCGAGCTTATGAACGAACCATGGATCTTTTGTCAAACAGTATCCTCCGACTCCGACTGACGGGATAAGTATGTTTACATTATAATTGACCTTTGGAAGCGAGTTTGCGGCATTAATCACCTCAAGCACATCAATATCAAGTTTGTCACTCAATTTGGCAAGCTCATGTGCAAGTGCTATGTTCAAATCGATCCATAAATTATCTGCGAGTTTTACCATTTCGGCGGTTTTACTGTTGTCAACCTTGATCACTTCAACATTCAATACTTCCTTCCAGAATTCCGCGGCTTTTTCCGTGCTTTCACTATTAATTCCACCGACAACAACAGGAATGGATAAAAATTCCCTGATGGCCCTGCCTTCGGCAAGTCTTTCCGGGCAGAACGCAACAAGCGGATTGGCCTTTTCCTTCAGTATTTCATGGAACATTGCAGTTGTATTGGGAGGCACCGTGCTTTTCAAAATTACAAGCTGGTTGTCATTCACGTATGGTTTTATGGATTCTGCCGCCTGCCTGATCTGGGTCAGATCTGGTCTGTATTCTTCCGAGAGCGGCGTACCGACAGTAACTATAATTATATCGGCATCCTGAACCTTACTGTAATCCCTGCATGCACTCAACATACCGGCTTTGACATTTTTTTCGATCAATTCATTCAGACCCGGCTCATTGAAAGGCGAACGGGCACTGCCGATCGCATTGATGATCCTCTCGTTTGTGTCGATCCCGGTAACGTTGCAGCCGCGATCCGAGAGAACCGCACCGATAACCGTGCCTATGTATCCGAATCCCACGATGCTGATTTTCTTTTTCATAAATATTCCTAAAACATGTTTAAAATCATAAAAACAATAAACTATTTTTTTACATAATTCAAGAACTCATTATAATCCGTTATATATTCGGTGTTGTCATAAAATGTACTGCACAAAACAAGTAGAATGCAGTCTGCTGAAAAATCCTTCATTTCTTTCCATGTATCATTATCGACAAACAGTCCGGTTTCAGGATTGTCCAGGAAGAATTCTTTTCTCTCGAAACTATTATCCACCATAACCTTGCAGCTTCCTGACAGGCAAATAAAAACCATTTTTGTGTTTTTGTTTGCATGCTTTCCCCTGACAGTTTCACCGGATGAACCATAAATGTAGAATACCCTTTTCAGTTCAAAAGGGATGCTCCTGTTTCCCTCTATGGCAACCAATTTGCCCCTCTGATCCCCAAGCTGTTTAAAATTGAATGTATAGGCGAATTCATTTTGAGGCATATCCCCTCCCTGAAAATAATTTTATCACCGAACGCACGAGCACCTCTTTGCAATAATTTAACTTCCTGATTTGCTAAGCATGCTTGCGGTCAAATGGAATACTTCCAAGTATAATCATTTTTTTAAATTTTATATCATTTCCTTCAATAAATTACCATACTGTAATTTGCATATTATGTATAATTTCATTATCTTTTTTTATAAACATCATATCCGGCATTCTCGTATACCTTTTCATAAATATCGGAATTTACCAGATTTTCGAACCATTTATAGGCTTTTTGATCACTTTCCTTGCTTTTTGATCCATTCATCGGCCAGGTCGGAATTCTTGAATTATATGGAGGAAAAATCAGGTAATCTGGCAAATTGCCGCTGTTTTTCAATTGTTCCATTTTATATATTATAAAGTCGGGATCTTCAAGGAAAAACCATGGCGACCAGGGAGTGCTTATATAATAGGGATGATTCAGGGCAGTATACAACAAGGGCTGAGAATTTACTACCAGCAATCTTTTATTTCTGAAATCATTTACTCCTGACAAATAATCAATCAATCCACCGATAGCCTTTTTTCGTTCCATTGAAGTTTTAATGAGCACGAGTTCCTTATAATCAAATCCGGTATTATTCTTACTGAACATATTCACATCCCTGTAAACAAATCTGCTCTGGTAAAAAATGCCAAAGATTATAAAAGAAATCATTATTGTCAGTGCAATGCCCTTCAATTCAAATCTGGTATCATTAATCATGAAGTCACATCTTATCATAATTATAAATGATGCAGAAAGCAAAAGAATAATTCCGCCGGTTGAAAATATAACCTTGATAAAAACATCCGATCCCAATGAAGTGAAAAAGAAACAAATTACAGCCCAGAAAATCAAAAAAAAGTATTTTTTATAATCTACTTTTGAGAATGAAATCAGTATTATGTTATAAAACAACAGCGCAACAACAGCTCGGAAAATTTGTTTGTCAGTTATTCTCCTGAACAAAAGACCTATTGAAACAAACAAAAACAGATATAATATGGCAGATAATGTCCTCTGTATATTTTTTTTGCCGGATTTCAGTTTTAGGGCAATGATTATCAATGTGAATATCAGAAAATATGATAAATACAAAAATATCTTAAAATAATTGTTCAGATATTTCGACAATAAATTAGAAAATGAATGGGTTTCGGATGAAATCGGATTACCAAGCTGGTTTGTCCCCGAGATAAAAACCTTGAAAAACATATAATCGATGTTATTTAAATAAAGTGCCAAACTGCCGGTAAAGAATAAAATTGTCAATCCAATGATAATGCCGGCTATTATTCCAATATAATTGAACAAAACACTATTGAAAAATTTTTTCTTGTCCTTATCAATCGCCAGTACCAGGGAAAAATAAACCAGAGGCATTATAAGGAATACTATATATGTAAATCGTGCATAAACCGAAAACCCCAGTATTATGCCGGACATTATCAAACAGATATTTTTTCTGTTGACATTTTTCATCGATGCATGCAAGAAATATATTGATGCCAGAATGAGCAATCCCGGAACAATACTGTAGTGAAATGACTGGACATTCATTTTGACAAAAATTGCCGCAGTCAATACTGCGATAAAAGTCAGGACATCATCAAAATAACTGCGCAAAATTTTGTAACTGAACAATCCCATGAAAGATATAATGAGACAATAGCCTATTCTTTCCCAGATTATGAAAGGAAAGCTGACAAGTCTGAACCAGAGACTGCCGATTATTGTAGTGCCCCATATGAAATCAATATTCTCTTTCCAGAGACCGTGCAGCATGAACCAGGATTTTGATAATGAGAGGCCGTCATCGGTCAAATCCAGCCCCTGCCTTATCCAAATCAATGAATATGCAAATATCAGGGTGAAAAGCAAAAATCCCGAATATTCTTTCCAGTTCTTGCGTCTGATCCTGATCATAATAAAGGCAAAAAATGATACAATAAAAATAAAATAATATATAATGCTGAATAAACTGAAATCAGCCGAACTGTTTATTAAAATATTATTATTGAACAAATTTACAAAAATCAGATAAATGGCTATAAATGCAGACAAAATCAAATATATTAAAAAATTTTCATTTCTCGATTTAATCATTTATATATCCTCCCGGGTGATGCATTCAAAATTCCACAATCGGATTATTGGCTGTATTCATCCTCGATTATTCTCCGCAGATATTTCCCGTAATCACTGTTTTTATACTTTTCGGCATTAATTTTCAATTGATTCTTGTCGATAAATTTCATTCTGTATGCAATTTCCTCGATGCAGGCAATCTTCAATCCTTGCCGTTTTTCGATTGTCGAGACGAAATGAGATGCTTCCAGCAGTGAATCATGCGTACCGGTATCGAGCCATGCGAATCCTCTTCCGAGAAGCTCGACATTCAGTTCTTTGTTCATCAAATATTCCCTGTTCAGATCCGTGATTTCAAGCTCGCCTCTTTTTGAAGGCTTCATTTTTTCCGCATAATCAATAACCTTATTGTCATAAAAATACAAACCTGTCACAGCATAATTGGATTTCGGGATTTCGGGCTTTTCCTCTATGCTTTTTACCTTTTTATCAACATCAAATTCAACTACGCCGAACCTCACGGGATCATTGACATAATAGGCAAAAATCGTTGCACCGGTTTCCCTGCAAACAGCCGCACCCAATGAATCGGTAAATCCCTGTCCGTAAAAAATATTGTCACCCAGTATCAGGGCTACATTGCCGCCGCCTATGAATTCCTTTCCGATAATAAACGCTTCGGCAATCCCGCGTGGTTCATTCTGAACCGCATATTTGATACTGATACCTACACTGCTGCCGTCATCAAAAAGACTTTTAAATTTGGGAAGATCAACCGGCGTGGATATGATCAAAATATCCCTTATCCCGGCAAGCATTAATACCGACAAAGGATAATAAATCATCGGTTTGTCATATACGGGGAGAAGCTGTTTGGAAAGAATCGACGTCAGCGGAAACAATCGTGTCCCGCTGCCGCCTGCCAGTATGATACCCTTCATAATAATCCCCTTTTATTTTATACCCATAATTAATTAGATTATCAGGATTCATTTAATTAATAAAGTGGCTAACTATTGTATTATCTAATAATTAGCATTCTTAATCTGTGCGAATCATTTGACCCCGATGATCAATCGGGGTGTAATCAGAGGCATAATTTATTCTCAATCCTGTTTAATATATAAAATCCCCTGTCATTCAGGGGGTTTTCACGGTTGTAAACCATCTTTGTATCATCCATCTGCCTGAAAATGCCGCCGGCTTCCTCGACTATGCACTGCATGCCTGCTGTGTCCCATTCGTAAGTGTTGCCGAACCTGTAATAGACCTCTGCCTTGCCGCTTGCAACAAGACAACCCTTTATCGAACTGCCGACCCCTGTGACCCCGGAGATACTTTCCTTGTTCCTTTCAATCAGGGCATTCAATCTACCGGATGCAGCCGATCTGCTTTTAAGTATCCTTAAGCCCCCGACTCTTGGGGAAACAAAAATCCTCTTTTTCAATATACCCTTTTTATAATATGCGCCGTTGTTTTTTACGGCAAAATAAAGCTCTTTCGTTACCGGGACATAAATCACACCCAGCACCACTTCATGATTATGCGCAAGGGCAATATTGACGCTAAACTCGCCGTTCTTTTTCACAAAGTCCCTTGTCCCGTCCAGGGGATCCACGATCCAGCACCATTCATTGTCAAGCCTTTCCTTTTCGTCCGGCAGCTCTTCAGACAATACAGCATAATATGGAAAACGCTTTTTCAAATAATCGTATATCATCAGGTTGGCCCCCTTATCGGCGGCCGTTACCGGAGAATTATCCGTTTTGTATTCAACGGCAAAATCCCTTTTATAAACGTCCATAATGAATCTTCCGGCTCTTAATGCAACATTAATAGCTGCATTCAATTCTTTTTTTAATTCGATCATAATACTATAATTTTATAACTTTATCAGATGATTTTTTTATAAAATTACGTGTATCATATATTAATCTTGAATTTTTTAAAATTTGATCCTCGTTAAATGAAGAATGATCCGTTACAATGACGACAAGGTCAGCTTTTTGAATAATCTCATCCGTAAGACCGGCAGTTTTGTAAACCTTGTTGTCAAAACCGTAAAATTCATCTATATACGGGTCGCAAACCGCAACAGTTGCCTTCATTTCTTCAAGCAATTCTATGATCCTGATTGCAGGAGATTCCCTGTAATCGTCAATATCTTTTTTGTAAGCGGCACCGAGAATAAGTATGAAGCTGGACGAATATGATTTCTTGTGTTCATTTAATATCTTGCCTATCTTGTGAACCACATAATTCGGCATTTCGTTATTAGTCTGCCCTGCAGCTTCAATCAATGTAGTCTGGAAATGAAACTCCTTTGCTTTCCAGCTAAGATAAAACGGATCAATCGGAATGCAGTGTCCGCCCAGACCCGGGCCTGGATAAAAAGGCATAAATCCGTAAGGTTTTGTTTTGGCGGCTTCAATCACTTCCCATATATCTATTTTGAGCCTATCGGAAAGTACAGCCATTTCATTAATGAGCCCGATGTTTACAAGTCTGAAAGTGTTTTCCAGGAGCTTTTCCATTTCTGCAACGTTTGGGCTCGAAACAACATGCACCCCATCGGTCAGTATGCTGCTGTAGAATGCACTAGCGATCTTGCTGCATTCTACGGTACAGCCTCCCACAACCTTCGGGATGTTTTTTGTTTTATAAACAGCATTGCCCGGATCAACACGCTCCGGTGAAAAAGCAAGGAACAGATCCTTACCGAGCAGACTACCGTCTTTTTCAAGAATGGGCTTTACTATTTCTTCAGTGGTGCCGGGGTAGGTCGTTGATTCAAGTATCACTATAGACGGCTTTTTCCTGTTTTCGGCAATACTTTCCGCAGAATTTATGATAAACCGGACATCCGGCTGGAAATGGCTGTCAAGAGGAGTGGGGACACATATCAAAATGACGTCGCACAGGCTTATCTCTGAAAAATCCGAAGTGGCTTTCAGTTTATTGGTTTTCAGACATTTTTGAAATACAGTGTCATCGACATCCCTGATATAGTTTTTACCGGCATTGACAAGATTAACCTTTTTATCCTGGACGTCAAAGCCTATAACGTCAAAACCGCTCTCAGCGGCATCAACTGCAACCGGTAATCCTACATAACCGAGCCCCACTATGCCGATTACAGCTTTTTTATCATTAATTTTGTCGATTAATCCCTGCATCTTGAAATCTCCGGAAAAATTATTTACAAGGTGATATTATTCAATGATAATGATTTACTATCATTTTTTAAGGCAATAGTCCATACTTTTAACCATTCCGGCAAGCATATTGTCAATCTTAAGATTGGCTGAAACAAAATCATTTATATTTTTTGCCATTGCTTTCTTCATTCTGCCGTTTTTTAATTACCCGCATATAAACCCGGCCAAATCATCCAGATCGCCATTATCCGCAAGGTAGCCGGTTTTACCATTAATGACATAATCGATTTCAGGGCCATGATACGGTCCGTTTTTACCCTGCCTGAAGGAAACCACGGGGCATTCAAAACAAAACGAATGAACAATGGACAGGCCCAGAGCGCCGGGAAGCACCATGAGATCGGATGCATACAAAAACTTCCCCGTTTCAAGGTCGTCGTATACCGGGCCGTGGAAATAAAAATTGCCGGCACATTTTTTTTCAACAACGCAATTTTTAAGCTCTTCAAGCATCTCACCGCTGCCGATAAAATGTATCCCGATATTTTTGCCGTGAACCTTCGAGAGCTTTTCATACAGTCTTATCAGGACATCAGGATATTTCGACTTCAGCAAACGGCCTATGTAAACCAGATTATACCTGTGCCTGAAACCGAGCATCTTCCCTAATTTTTGTTTCCCTGTTTTGGAGAGTCTGTTCCTTATTTTTAAAAGTGCATCGGTGTCGAATGTATTCGGTGCGACGAATAACTTATCGGCATTTATATATTTCGACAGGAACATCCTGTCGGATTCGCTGTAAAGGAGCAGCGCATCGGCGAGCCTGAAATACAGGAGCCTTATCCTGTCGGACAGCGACTTTGCGGGATCGAAACCCTTTTTCCTGTCATAACCGTGGCTCCACAGGACGAGCCTGGCGCCGAGCAGTTTGCAGGCAATGATTACAAGCGGCAGTGATATGATGCCGAGTGCGAATTCATGAATGACGATTTGCGGCCTGAAACTGATGATCCGCATCAGCGTGCACAGGAATACGTTGGTATCATTCTTCCTGTTGAACCTGACGCCTCTTACTTTCCTTGCGTAATCCGCAGTTACCTGTTTTATTCCCGAGTCATTTTCAGAATGAAGAACGAGCAGGTTGTATTTGCCGCTGAGCCTGTCAAAAAGCGGTTTGCGGTAATAGGCAAAAATTTTCTGTATAACGACAAGTTTTGTTTTATTTTCTTTCATTTAACATTCCGTCAATGAACCGGTTGAACAGTCCGTCCAGATTTTCAGTAATATCTATTTTGAAATTGATCAGACTTCCCGAAGTTTTCAATTTCCTGATTGCGAATTCTGACGAGAGTTTCTCAAGGGTCTCCCGGTCGGTAAACATCTTATCGCCGAATATCGCATAATCATACAACTTGCCCGGAATGCCGTAGCCTTCCGATATTTTCGCATCGTTGTTTATGATGACGAGCAGCCCGTCAAACGACTTCATGAAGCGGAGAGATTCCGCTCTGCTCACCTGCCTGTAAAAAAAGAAAAGACGTTCATCAAGATGACGCTCACCGATTATTTCCCTCAAATGATTTTCCTCGGTTTCATTAATGCCCACAAAATGAAAGGCGATCCTTTTATCGTTTATCCTTTTGCCGGCATTCATGATGAACTTTACCGGATCCCTTCCGGTGTTGAGCCTGCCGGTATATCCGATATTGAAATGCTTCCCGTCAAGCCGGATTTTTTTCATTCCTTTTGTTTTCAAAACATCATCCAGCCCGGCATAATTTCTGATAACGGTTATCCTGTCACCTGCATATCCCGAAAGTCTCTCCTTCATTCCTTCGGTTGTTACAACGATGCGGTCGGCTTTTTTTATTATAAATTTTTCCAGCCATACAGCGGCTTTTTTATTGAAATCATTCTCAAAAGAGGGATTGAAGCCGTGAAGATCCCTGTACTCGATCAGGAGCTTCGGCCCGCCGAACCTCAACATTTTATAAAGGAACCCTATAATGACATTGGTGAATACCGGGCACGTTGCATAGACAAAATCATATTTGCAAAACAGTATTCTGGCCAATACATTGGGGAGCCAGCCGACAAGGGCCTTGTCGATCAGTTTGATCCTCGATTTCGTTTTCCTGAATTCAACAGGTTTTCTGCCGTTATTGTCGGCGAAAAACAACTGCCTGACATGTTTGACATTGGGGTATTTATTGCCGCGGGGATACGAAGCGGTAATTACCGTAAGCTCGATGTCTTCACGCTTCTGCATTATTCGGTACAGGGCCTCTATCCTTCGCAATCCCCCGCCGCTTTCCGGAAGGAAATGTTTGGTTATGAATAAAATTTTTACCTTGCGTTTTTTCATAATGCCTTTTTAAGTATATCAGCAATCTGACGGCTCGCCGTTCCGTCGCCGTAAGGGTTCTTGGCTCTCGACATTCTGTTGTAATGTCCCCTGCTGCGTAAAAGTTTTACCGACTCGCCGACTATTTTGTCCGGATCGGTCCCCACAATCCTTGCATTGCCGGCCCTGACCCCTTCCATTCTCTCCGTAACATCGCGCATAACTAGCACGGGTTTGCCGAGTGAAGGCGCCTCCTCCTGGATGCCGCCGGAATCCGTCAGCACGAAACATGACCTGTCCATCAAATAAATGAGATACGGGTAGTCAAGCGGCTCGACGAGATGTATCCTCTCCCGGTTTTTAAGAATGCGGTTGACCGGCTCCCTGACATTGGGATTAAGGTGCACCGGGTAAATTATTTGGGCATCTTCGGCCCTTGCCGCAATCTCTTTAAGTGCACTGCAAATATTTTCAAAAGGTGCCCCGAAACTCTCCCTCCTGTGTCCTGTAACCAGGATGATCTTTTTTGAAAAATCGAGGAAATTGAAATAATCGGCATATTTTTTTTCATCCCCGCTCCTGATAATCTCGAGCCCAAGAAACAGGGCGTCAATTACGGTATTGCCGACAACATGGATATTCTCCCTGATATTCTCTGAGAGCAGATTTTCCCTTGCCGCAGTTGTGGGCGCAAAATGAAAATCCGCTATGTGCCCGGCAAGTATCCTGTTTACCTCTTCCGGGAACGGCGAATACCTGTTGCCGCTTCTCAAGCCCGCCTCGAGATGTGCCACCCTGATCTTTTTATAATATCCTGCGAGACTTCCGGCAAATGCTGTCGTCGTGTCGCCCTGTACAAAAATCAGATCGGGTTCATAAGTGTTGAGAATGCCGCCCAGCCCCCTGATCGCATCGGCTGTAATATCAAACAACGTCTGGTTTTGTTTCATGAGGTTGAGATCAAAATCCGGTTTAATCCCGAAAAAATTCAAAACCTGGTCCAGCATCTCGCGGTGCTGCCCGGTCACACAAATTTTGACCTCAAAAAAATCTCCGGATTTTTCCAGTTCACTGATTAAAGGCGCCATTTTTATCGCCTCGGGTCTCGTACCGAATATAAAAAGAATCTTTTTCATTTTATCAACCTTTCCAGTCCGCTTAAATTAATGGTATCGTAATTTTCAAGCAGGTATTCAAGATTATGATAACTGCTTTTTGAAAGCAGCTTGGGATGACAGACAAACGTGCCGAACGGACTGTTACTGTTTATCTTTTTCATGAAACCTGCAAAAATTGTTTTCGACAATCCGTCTATCGAAACGGCAGAATAACAAATCCTGAAAAAATTATCAATAAATTTGAGCAATCTTCCGGATTTGCTTCCGCCCGGGCCGCTTTTTGTCAACCTGCCGACATGGCAGGC
>JBJKSS010000406.1:0-5199 GCA_046703745.1 Spirochaetota bacterium | reverse complement strand
CTGTTGAAGTGCACGATTTCATTGTAGCCGATTTTGTAGGCAATTTCAATGATCTGAAGGTCCGAATTAACAAGCAGATGTTTTGCTTCATCGATCCTTATTCTGTTGAGATATTGCCTGAACGAGAGATTAAAATACTTACGGATTATTTTTGAGATTTTAAAATCCGAAATGCCCGTTGAAGAATTTACTTTTTCAATGGACATTTCAGGGTTTGAGTAATTGGCCTTAACATAGCCGGTTATCATTTTGAATTCCTCATCGGAATGATTTTCGATCTTGAGATGATCAACCCCGGCAAGAAAATCATTCTGAATCCGCATCTTTCCCGCATTCGCATTATCAATAGTTTTTAATACAAACAGTATGATGAAATAAGCAATCATGAATAAAAAAACAAAAAGCAAAATCAAATAAATATAAAAGGGCCGGTCTTTCTCAAAAGAAATACTGCTGATTTCGAATTTGATATTTTTGTTGAGCTGTTCAAGATCGCAATTTTGAAAATCTATTCCCCAGAAATGCCTGTAATCCGGGTCTCCCAACTTGTCATTCCGATCATAATGTTCTTTGTACCACCAGGCAGGTGTTGTAAAATTGGACAGGTTGTATTCATAGGTTTTAAATTGAGGGGTGGCCGCAATTTCATAAACGAGGAACCTGTAAGTCAACGGTTTGTCAACATCGGTAAAATTTTCAATATACAACTTTATGTTGGCTCTTACCTTTGTAGAAGTGCTGCTTTTGATCCTTATTTTCATTTTATCATAAGCCGAGACATCAATCCCTTCGAGATTTTTTGCATTTATAGAAAAGCCTGCATACGGATAATCTATACCCGGCCTGATGATATATTCAAGACCTATGTTTTTTTTTGTGTGGATAAAATCTATTAATTCAGATTTGCCCTTGTTTTCATACTCAGTATCCACAAAGGTTTTATGGTTGAAATTTTTGTAATCGGGAAAGATGGCTGCGGATTTTTTTGAGTATACAATCAGGATTATGGAACATATTAGGATGCAGAAAAGCTGTATGGAAAATATTTTAAAATTGAAAATTTTGTGCTTCATGTGTTTTTTTTTAGAATCAGAATTGGATTATTATACAATAATATAATTTTTATTTGAAGAATAAATATTGATAATGTTTAGAATTATCGGGAAAATGTTTAGAATTATCATCAATTTTCAATTACTTTCTCTTGCATATTTCATGAAATAGGTACCGAAATATTATCAAATTTTAATTTCACAAGGAGACTTTATGAAGATTTTGTCAAAATTATCCATCATTACTGTTTTTTTGCTGGTGAATTTTCTGTCATTTCCCGGTGAAGGAAAACAGACGATAGATGGGACATGGTTTTATTACAATGATGAGGGAAACAAGGGTACTTCAAAGATAATCATCAACAACAGGGAAACAAAGGATTTCAGTTTCATTGATGAGAAAATCAACGGTGTTAACAAGAAAGTTGCCGAGCTTGCAGGTGTGGTCACCACGGATTTCCAGTACGGTTTTCTGGGAATGGGCGTCAATTTGCCGGCAAAAATGCTTGAAGAGCTGAAAAAGGCAAAGGGCATAAAATTCAAAGCGATGGGCGACATGAAAGACTACAGGGTCAGGGTGGAAACCGGCGATATCACGGACTACGATTATTACGGCAAGGTGTTCGATGCTTCAGAGAAACCGGCTGAGGTGATAATCATGTTCAATAAATTGACCCAGGAAGGCTGGGGTAAAAAAGCAAAATTCGATCCGGATAAGGTAACCAATATCACTTTTCAGACCGTTGGCCAGCCTCTGGACAGCGTTTTGTTGAAAGTCTGGGATTTTGAGTTTGTGGAATAATCAGTGTATCCCGATCCCGATAAAATAATCGGGATAATCGGGATCGGGATTTATAATCATACCAGGAGAATTTGAAATGAAAAGATTAATGATGTTCCTGATTTTAGCAATGTTTTCATTTTCCATGATTTTTGCAGAAGGCGGCAAAAAAGGAAAAGTTGTATTGGCAAAAATTAATTCTGAAAGTCTTAAAAAGAATCTCTTGTTGGAAAATCCTGAAAAGAAGATAGGCATATATCTTCCTCCATCATACGATGAGGAGAGCCGCCGGTACCCGGTGGTATATTTTTTAAACGGATACACTGTATCGATGAATACCATTTATATGATAAAATCTATAATGGACAATCTTTTAGACTCGAAAAAAATAAACGAAATGATAATTGTAAGCATAAGCGGTGCAAACAGGTACGACGGAAGTTTTTATGTCAATTCGCCGGTGACTGGCAACTGGGAAGATTTTGTCGTAAACGAAGTCGTTCAATATGTTGACAGTCATTTCAGGACATTGGATAACAGGGATTCGCGCGGTATTGCCGGTCATTCTATGGGCGGGTTCGGAGCCATAAACCTGAGTCTCAGGCACCCTGAAATTTACAGTGCGGTTTACGCAATGAGCCCGGGATTGCTGGATGAAAGGGGCATATCTACTTATGGTTTTTTTTCTTCAGAATCCGTCAAGGATTATTTTGAAAAATGCGGACAAATAGAAACGAAATTGAAAAACGGAACTTCAATGGATGACATAATATCTGAACTTTATGACTGGAATAAAATTTTTTGCGCATATGCGACTGCATTCTGTCCGGATGTTAACAATCCCGGAATGTTCGTGGAATATCCGTATATTAAAAAGGACGGGAAAATAGTTTTCGACAAAAATGTCTATGAAAAATGGAACAACGGTCTGGGTAACCTCAAGAAAAAAATAAAGGAGTATGAATCAAAGAATGTCAAGCTTGATAACATAGCTTTCGAATGCGGAAGGCAGGATGAATATGCCGTTATCCTTTCCAGTGCGAAATACTTGTCAAAACTGCTGCATGAGGCAAAAATCCCTCATAAATTCAGCCTGTTTGACGGCACGCATACAAGTAAAATCAGGGAAAGGATCACCGATTATGTATTGCCCTATTTTTCTAGAAATTTGAAGTTTTGAATTAAATGATTGTTTAAGACTCTGGGTATGTCCCGGATATCTTTGCCGGCTTTAACAGATGCCGGTGGATTTATCCGGGGCTCCCGATTAAATCATGTCCGGTCTGATTTTGTTTCCTGTCATTGTCAGTCCCTGTCCCTTCAAGCCCGATCGATGATCCTGTTTTCAATTTTTTTATTTTTTGCCAAATAACAAATAAAATTTGATTTTTTCATTCCCAAAACATATAATTTTTTTAAATTAAAAAAATATTTTACAGGAGCAAAGTCATGAATTTTTCTTTACTTGTCGAAGGTTTGATTGAAATATGCATATCACTGATCACCGGTGTATTGATATTTTTTTTCAGTTTTAAAATTTTCACGCTTTTTACAAGGACAATCGATGAGATCAGGGAAATAAAAAAGAATAACATTGCGATAGGCATACTCCTTGCATCTTTCGTGTTCGGCATTATGTTCCTGATAAAAACGGCGATTGATCCCGCAGGGGAGACTCTGACAAATGTCATGGGTACCAAGGGAGCCGGTATAATGATCATCCTTTTTACAGTGTTAAGGATTTTGATCATTTATATTGTTTCGGCGATATTCGCTTTCCTTGCCCTCTGGCTTGCGATGAATTTTTTCATGTACCTGACTAAAAATATAGATGAAATGGATGAGATAGGCAGCAATAATTTTTCTGTGGGAATGCTTATCGGCACCCTGGTAATAAGCGTGTCGATAATACTGTCCGGGCCGCTTTCCACCATGCTTCGCGGGCTTGTCCCGGCAGCACGTGTCGGCGCAAACGAGCCGATACTCAATGTTTCAAACATTATTCAGGGGTGCATCGAACTTGCCGTTTCATTTTTTGCCGTTATTTTCATTTTTTATTTCGGTTTTAAAATATTCAGCCTTCTCACAAAAAAGATAAATGAGGTTGCTGAGCTCAAGGATAATAATTTTGCAATTTCGATCCTCATGTCCTCGTTTATTTTTTCTATGATGCTGCTCATCAATGCATGCATCGAACCCGCCGAGAAGACCCTCGAGTTTGCAATAGGCAGGGAGGCTGCCGATGTTTTGATTGCAGTGCTTGTCATAATTTGTTTTTTTGCAGTATCGGCGCTGTTTGCATTCATAATGCTCTGGATCGCGATGAAGGGATTCATGCTGCTTACGGTAAATATAGACGAGATGGCGGAAATCAAAAAGAAAAACGTCGCCATAGCAATTATCATCGCAGTGCTCTTCGTTTCCATTGCACTCCTGGTTGCAAACGGCCTCAAATTATCGCTGGAAGCGTTTATCATTTCTCCGAAATTCGGCAGCGCTGACATGCCTGTACTGCCGATCCTGAGATGATTTTAAGGAGGAGTGTATGAACAAGATAAGGTTGATTCCATTTAAATCAATGATTTTGGCAGCAGCATTGTTATTAATGCCCGTTTCTATAAATGCGTTCCGCTATGACAATCAGAAAGATGTTTATTATTATACGATAGATCTTACCGATTATCCAAAATGGAACCTGTTGGATGATTCTGAAAAATACGATGCGCTTTTTGAGAATGAAGCAAGGGACGGTTTTATCGAAGTCGCGGTTTTTGATTTAAAATCCGCAAAGGACAACAGGGAACTTATGGATGAATTCGCAGGCAGGCTCCACATGAAAGGCGGTTATGACAGCACGACGTTTTGCCGGTATGATGCACTGAAGGGGCAGTATGCATTCCACTACAACAACGCCGACCTCATAATGGACATTGTCGTGTTCAGGGACAATTATTTTTACTACGTTGTCATGGGATATGCGGACAGGGACAGGTTCAACGACGAAAAGAGCATGCTTGAAAAAATCATGTATTCGCTGAGGCTCTATTACGACGACGGGGTGGTTTACGGCAATGATTCCGACGGGACGAAAAAGACAGAAACATCCGCCCCCAAAAACGAGAAAAATGAAGTGCAGAATTCCGGAAAAGGCGGGGTATACACTGTGCATGTCAAATGGGAAAAGCAGAATGAATATTTCAAGTTTTTCAGGGACGACCTCGATCAGGCAAAAAAGGAACTGAATCAAATCGGGGAATATACGGGCAGCAGCTGGAACGGATGGTCATACTATAATATAGACTATAATGCAAAGGACAGCGAGTTTCAGTTCTGGGCGGACTTTTATGAGGATATGTATAAAAAAAA
>JBJKSS010000405.1:0-3698 GCA_046703745.1 Spirochaetota bacterium | reverse complement strand
TCCGGATCGAAGTTAATGCCTGCCCTGACGTCCAATTGTTCATCAATGCCGATGCCATAATCAAGGCTTTTGTTGTCCGATATGAAAATGCCGCCCTTATAAACATAATCCTCCTGTTTCACTTCCGTTGGAACCATGACGATTCTGGATTTAAGGCCGGACAGTGCGATAAAGACGATTATGAACAGCCTTCTGTCATTTATGTCTATGTAAACTTTTCGGTTTTCAAGGCTGGCAAAACCGCCCAGATTGTTTTTCAGCTTTTTTATGGAATCTTCGATGTCTTTTTTTGAATATTTGACTCCATTTTCTTCAATATAAAATGTTTTTTCATCGATGTTTTCCCAGATTGAAAAAAAATTATAGCTCAAAGCATCACCTCGAAACAAAAAAATACGCTGCCGTTTTTTTGCAGTACAATTGTCGATCCCTTTATATCAAAATAGAAGGGGAAAGCAAGCCGGAATGCAAGGCTGCACGGTGCATCACGGAAAGCCGGATAATCGGTCATCAGATTTTTTTCCGTTTTTCCCTTCAACAGGGTGAATGTTGCCGCATCGGATATGATGGTTGATGCGTTTTCAAAAACTTCCGATTTTGATATTTCCTCCAAAGTATCGAATTCTCCGTGATAACGAAAACCGGTTTTTGTTCCCGGTATTATCCTGTAGGCACCGTATGAAGGAAAGAGCTCAAGTTTGATGTTTTTATCCAGTCTGAAAAAATCCGAATATTCATCGCCGAATGCAATTACCAGGCTCTCATCAATCATGACCCTTTTGCTTATATAATGAATAAACGAACAATTGGTTGCAAGTCCGTCAGAAATCGTAAGACACGGGTTGTGGAGCCCCTTTATGATCGTATAATAACCGAGTGCCGTATGATGCACAGAATTATGAAACAGCGTGGGGCTAACATGGGGGAGCTTTTCGACAAGAATGTTTTTTAAAATAACATCCGTGGTGTCGATTTCGCCAAAGCCGGTAAAGAGGCAGAGCTCTTCATTCTCGCCGATGGTTTGTGCTGGGCCGTTTTCAAGCGCATGATATATACCAAGCGACATGCGGCTCATCCTGTTGCGAAGCCTGGAATTTATGGAACTGCCGAGATTGCCGATTTCATTTGAGAGCTTGCGGCTGTTTCCATCAAGGCTGTTGAAAAATCCCATGTCGTATAAATGAACGAATTCATCTTTTGAAGCAGCATCCGAATTAATAAAAGAAATGCCGGCAATTGTGGAATATTTTTTTGTCATAAACAGTTCCTGCTTTTTACTTTTTTAGTTTATTTCAACAGATTTATAACAATGCTCACATTGTTCCCGCCGAAGCCGAATGAATTTTTCAGGAAGTGGTCAACATTTTTATCCACTGTGCCGGTGGAAATATAATCCGCATCCATTGGTTCTCCGAGGCCGTCAACCTGGTAAATTTTATTTTTTTTAAGCATTCCGATGGAGAGCGCAATTTCGGTGATTGCCGATGCCCCGAGCGTATGGCCTATAAAGGATTTCAATGAGGTAACGGGGGTGTTTTTTTTGAATGTTTCCCTGATGATTTTCATTTCAACTTCATCGTTGATCTGAGTCCCTGTACCATGGGCATTTATATAATCTATTTTTTCCGGGGTAATCCCGGCCCTGTTAATCGCTTCCATCATGCATTTTTTTTGCTGTGTGCCCTCGGGGTTGGGTGAAGAAATATGGTGTGCGTCCACATTTGATCCTGCTCCTGCGATTTCGGCACATGGTTCGTTATCCGCCGGTGTTGATTCGAGGAGCATGATGCCTCCGCCTTCGCCGAGTGAAAGTCCGTCCCTTTCCCTGCAAAGCGGCTTTGTGCCTGTAAGGCTCACCAGTTTTAACGAATCAAAACCGGTTATGGTGGTATGGCTTAAAACATCCACACCCAGGACGATGGCCCTGTCTATGATGCCGTGTCTGATGAAATTGTATGCCTGCATTATGCTGTGCCCGCTTGAGGAGCAGGCCGTTGAAAAAGTCATGGATTTGAAATTTATATCCCTGTGTTTTTTTGATATATCTTCGCTGATTCTGTTAAAAAAATGCCTTTCAAAAAGACAATAGTTTGATTTTCCTTCAGCAAGTCCGGCATAATTTTCCTCGGTTTCCCTGATGCCTCCGGTGGAGGTAGAGCCGAATATGGTGATTCCATCAAAATTTTTTATGCTGTTTTCTATTAATTCGAAAAGCTTTAATGCGATTTGTGACGACCTGATATTACTGTCATCCGTGCCCAGAGGCTTTTTTATTTTAAAATAGGGCCTGTTATAAATATCGTTTTGGCCCGGTATTGTAATCGGCTGTTTTCGCTCTTCCATGCCGACAAGGGATTCTTCAAGGCCGATGCCAAGGCTGGAAACCGCCGAACAAGCCGTTACATATACTTTTTTCATAGTGCATTTTCAGAAACAAATTGATATAAAGAATCAAAACTTTTCAATTTTTCCTGTATTATGTCATTGTCCTTAATCTTGATGCCGAATTTGTTTTCAAGTTCAACGATTAATTCCAATACATCAACTGAATCATAGAATAACCCGTTTTCACCGATTAATTCCGTGGCATCGTTTATCCTGTCAATCGTCAAATCATCATCTTTTATAATGGTTAAAATAAGTTTTTTTAAATCATTTTTACTTACCAAAATTCTCTCCATTCATTCCATTTATTTTGTCGATGAACTTGAGTTTGAAGAAGTTGAATTTGCAGAGGCACTCGAATCGGCTGAAGAGTTAATGTTGGCGGAGCTGCTATTGCCTACCTCGGTAACCTTTGCTTCATACTGTGTCCTGTTGATATCTGATTCTGTAATCGTGGTTTCTGTTGTGAACCTTGATGTAACAATGGCCACTATTATACCGAGCAGAAAGAATATTACAAGAAGGATCGCCGTGAATTTGGCAAGAATGCTGCCCGAGCTTGCACCGAAAAACGACTGGCTCGACCCGCCGATCATGCCGATACCGCCTCCGGATTTGTCTTCCTGGAGAAGGATGCTGATTACCATAATTACACACAAGAAAATTGTTATTCCGACTATTATTGATAAAAATACTTGCATATTATTAACCCTGCTTATTTAAATTTTGCTATTTTTGTAAATGAATCAACTTTTAAAGATGCCCCGCCGACAAGTGCACCGTCTATGTCTTTCATCGACATCAGCCCGGAAACATTGTCAGCCGTTACGGAGCCGCCGTATTGTATTGTCATGTTTTCGGATATTTCATTGCCGTATAAATCCGCCAATGTTTTTCTGATGAATGCATGAACTTCCTGGGCCTGCTCGGGAGTTGCAACCTTGCCTGTACCGATCGCCCAGACCGGTTCGTATGCGATTACGATCTTGTCCATATCGCCGGCTTCCACATTTTTCAAACCGTCGGTAAGCTGTTTTTTTACGACATCGTTTGTTGTGCCTTTTTCCCTCTCTTCAAGAAGTTCACCGACGCATAATACGGGTTTAAGCCCCTTTTTCAGGGAGAATAGAACTTTCTTGTTGATCAGCTCATCGGTTTCCTTGTAGATATGTCTCCTTTCGGAATGTCCGATTATGACGTATTCAACTCCAATATCCAGCAGCATGTCGCATGATACTTCGCCTGTAAATGCACCCTTTTCATTGTCATTGACATTCTGGGCGCCGAGCTTTATCAAAGAGCCTTTTATTGCT
>JBJKSS010000404.1:0-2821 GCA_046703745.1 Spirochaetota bacterium | reverse complement strand
GGCCACGGTCATTCATATCCTGTGAATGAATTTTGCGTAATGACATTCATAGACCTGACGGCAAGACTGCTTGAAAAACTGAAGATAAAAAAAATCGCACTCGTGGGTTACAGCATCGGCGGCATATTCGCACTGGAATTTTATAACAGGTACAAAAGCATGGTCAAATCACTGGCGTTGGTGCATACAAAATATTTATTCGCCGACAGCATTTTCGACAGGATCAAATTCGGATTATTAAAAATACTGTTCAAAATCGATTTTGAATTCACAATAAAAAAAATCGCACTTCCTGTCCTCTTTGACAAACATTTTACTCCCGAACTTGTGGATGCGTCATACCGGGTAACGATGTCGAACAGCGTCAAATGCGTCATGGATATTTATGACAAAATCATAAACCGTGACTGCCGGGAAATATTGCAGAAGGTCAGCATAAAGTGCCTCATAATTGCAAGTAAAATAGATCCGCTTGTTTCAATCGGGGCAAGCAAAAGACTGCATTCAAAAATTAAAAACAGCGAGCTTACCGTGATTTACAGTTACGGCCACCTCTCAATTATATCAGCCCCGGATTTAATCGCCGGCCTGATAATAAAATTTCTGAAAAACTGATGCGCAATTACGCAGGCAGATTTAATCCGGCTGATAAATCTCGATGAATGATACATTGAGGCTGCAACGGTTCCTTTCCATCATCTTCCAGAAAAATTAATTGAATATGCCGGTTGACTTTCAATTATACAAAGTATTTTCCGTGATGAGCCATGCCTAACCGCAATTGTAAAAATTGGAAAAACCATCACGAGATTAATTCATTTTTTCCAAAAGCTTCAAATTAAAATATTTTATTTGCGTAAAAAAATGTAAACCATCCTTTCAATTATTTGAATTACGGGTTTATTAATTATAAATTTAGTATATGGCTATTTTATTTTAAATGTATGGAGGTACATTATGATTACAAAATTGTTTACGGGAATATTGATTTTACTGTTCATGAGTATTCCAGGACTTTATTCTCAGGAATATAATTCAGGAAAAGCAAGCTCAATATTGAACGGAATAATGAAGGATCAGAAAATTACCGCAAAGGCAAAAATCAATCCTGACATGGTTTCGAATGCCGTTCTTAACGAGCTGGGAACCTCACTGTTATTCAGGAACAGCGATCACCCGAAGAAATTCGATATTTCCAAAGCCGTACCCGGTTATCGTGGAACTTCATTTTCAAAATCATTCAGGATAACCCTCGCCGACAAATACCTTAGCGCTATTACCGGCAATGGATTGCAAAATGGTGAATAAACTTTAACTGTTTGAAAAAATTTCATATTGAAATTTTTTTGCAATCCTGACGGCAATTCCATTAGAGCCAGATTGACAACGGCTCATAAAGGAATTGCCGTTTTTTTTATTTCAACAGTATAAGGGATTCGAGCCCCTCTCAACCCCGGCAGAATTCAGGGCGCTGTCCGGTGAATAAATATTGATTGCATTATAGCCATAATAATTTTATCTAGCGGTGAAGGCCTGCTGTCTGTCCCGATTACGTCGGGTCGGGATCGGGACGCAGGCCTTCACCTTGATGGTTGAATTAATTTTGATTATTCTTTAAAAGCCGCTTGCGAACAGGAAGAAATGATAATTATTTTTTTAATAATTATATTATCAAGAAGTTTGCTGGCCGAACTTTTGCAAAGAAGAGTGCTCGGTGCTCGACGAAGCTAGCTATGGGGCCAATCAATATAATTGAAGTACGTTGATTATCCTTGATTATTTTTTGTATTATAATGATTTCAGTGCAGGATATCGAAACAACTGGAAGAACTCTCCGCCGCTGATTTATCAATAAACAAAGATACTTAATTAATCTAACGCTCCAGGCTTGCTGGAAAGAATTAAGTTTGGTTATTATTAAAACGCCGCGGTGCAAATGAAGAAAAATAATAAATTGGAAAATTCATTAAACGAAATTCTTTATTTCCCTGTACTGTTGTCAGTTATGGAGACCATGCTCCTTTTCATTTATATTGTGACTGCAATTTTTTCGCGTATGATGTCTTTGCCTTTGATATTTTTCTCCGACAGTTCACGATTGGCTGTTAATATCAATTTCAGCGCTTCTTTTAAATTTTCCTTAACTTCTTCGATTGTTTTCCCCTGTGTATTCACACCCGGAATTTCTTCAATAAATCCTGTATACCAATCATCCGTTTTTTCTATTATTCCTGAAAATATATTTTCCAGGTTTTTTTCTCCTTCGATCACTTATATTTATCTAACCATAAAAAAAGGACAAAACAGTTGCTTTTAAACATATAATTGGGTAATATTAATTAAATATCATAACGGGATGAAAAAATGTAATGGATATTTCAAAGAAGATTGATTACTGGATAGACTCTGCAAATTCAGACATCGAAGCAGCCGGAATATTGCTTGAGAATAAAAAATATTTGCAGTCATTGTTTTTTTGCAATCTCACCATCGAAAAAGCGCTCAAAGCATATTACTGGTTCAGTAATAATGAAGAGCCTCCATATATTCATAATTTGATACTTTTATCAGAAAAAAATCAGCTTAACGGGATTATGCCCGCTCATCACAAGGAAACAATAGATATATTAATGCCTTTGAATATTAAAGGCAGATATCCCGATGAAGAAAAAGAATTGTTAAAAGTGTATTCTTCTGAAAAAACAAGAGAAATATTTTTCATGACAAAGGAATTATACAAATGGATTCTTCAATTATTGAAAAGGTGAATGAGTTTTCCGATTTGGTAAAATCTGAACTTCCGGTTAAAATGATAATACTG
>JBJKSS010000403.1:0-5039 GCA_046703745.1 Spirochaetota bacterium | reverse complement strand
AAAAATACAATAAAACTGATTATGGAAAACAGGACAAACAGTGCGAGGATTAGCAGAATATTCCTGAATATCAGGGAATAAACAGAATGTGACGGGTAAAAAAACAAAAACCTGTATTTGTCGAAATCAAGCCTGTAAACATAATAACCCTTCTTCTTGTAATTCAGATGAAAAACAAAACTGTTTCTGCCTTTTTTATAATTATTTCCCTTGAGGAAACCCGGGGACAATATTTTTTTTATCTTCTCATTCTTGAAGACTGCAATGTCCAAAAAATTTTTATCAAGATCAAGGGAAATATTTTTTGAGTACAAAATCCTGTTTTGCAGGTTCAACACAAACAAAAAGCCGCTGTCCATCAGGATGTCCGTGTCATTGCCGCTGAATGCCCTGAAATAATCATCATCGGCAGCAGTTTTGAGTTTTTTTAAATCAGCATCGGCATCCCCGGAGATTTTACGGGCAGTGTTGTATAAAAGCGAATCATTCAGGCCGAGGCTTTCGGATTCAACAAATTTATAAGTGGAAAATCCGAATAAAAGCGTACAAAGCAAAACGAATATCAGCGTATTCAAACCGATTAATGTTCCGAACCGCCATCTTAAACCGAGTATTCTTTTTTTCAACTGCACCGACTTTATCCTTTGAAAGGAATTTTAAGAAACCGAAATGATTCTATCTATTAATTATCGTAATTTTTACATGTTTTTTTATTTATTTTTTTTGACTATTTAAAATAAATACTATATATTACCAGCATATTTTCCCCCGGCAGATAATATGACAAAAATATTAAATATAGCAAATATCCTGACTTTTTCAAGAATAATATTCGGTTTCGTTTTTTTATCACTGTTCATTCTTATAAGGTCCTCAAATATTTCACCTGTTAAATTAATTTTCGTAGATGCATCATCCCTGATAATTTTTATCATCGCAATAATAACCGATGGACTGGACGGATATTTCGCAAGAAAAAACGACAAAGTGACCGATTTCGGCATGCATTTTGATCCGTTGTCGGATTCAATTTTTTTCATTATTGTCTTTTGCAGCTTCATGCTCATCGGATTAATGCCATGGTATTTTTTGATCGTTATAATCCTGAGGGAAGGTTTCATGCATATATTCCTGAGACCCTTCATCAAGTCCAAAGGTAAAAGTCTTCCGGCAAACAAATTCGGTAAAATAAAAACTTTTTTTCAGTCAGCATTCTCCATAACGATCATAACCTTCCTTACTTTCAGGGACCTGCTTTTATATTTAAAAATCGACAATGTAATTATTGAAAAAATTAATTTATTTCTCAGCATTTCATCATATATCTTCTTTGCCATTATTGTCATCCTGTCGGTTTTCAGTCTCATCACTTATCTCATCGCATTGAAATTGAAAAGCCTTACCTCAAAAAAAATCTAATATTTTTTTTCATAATACCGAAATTGAAAATATATTCTTAAAAATGATTCCAAAAGTTGTCTCCGAAAGAGGTACTATGATAAGCGGCATTAATATGGCGAATTATTACAGGATAGCACAGCTAAACCAGACATTAAACAGCTTCATGACAGAAATAACGATTGCAAAATCGCAATTATCCGGTTCATTAATTCCGGAAGCCGGCATTGCATTAAGCGGTATCGGGTCGAAAATTGATATCTACGCCTGATTAAAAATTACATCGCCATTAATCTTTTCAACAATGAGCCCTACTATTTCATCTGTATTGTCCTTTACATCCGATTTTTGAAGGACTTCCTGATGCTGCTTAATATTATCAATGAAACCTTTTAATTTTTCTTCATTAAAATTTGATAGCAGGCACCCTTCCCCCCACCGGCTTTTTTCCAGCATGTAAAGGTTGAGAGGCTGTTCGAAATTACCCTGCAAGGATATGGCAAAAACCGGTTTCTTCAGGAATACGGCTTCGCTGATGAGCGTGTTGCCTGCCGTAGATATTACAGCCGCACAATTAACAAAATAATCCACGAATTTATCCGGATCGATCCTGAAATATTTTATCCAGTCCCTGTTAAACGGGAAATCAGGACGTTCGAAATCATCTGTGGTAAATACGACGAATTTACAGCCGTTTAATTTTACAAGCACGGAAAAAAGCCTTTCACTTATAAATTTGTGGGCATAAACCAGGATAAAATCGCCGTATTTAATTTCTTTCTGCCTCTTTAATATCGCACTTCTGATCATAGGGCCCACTTCTTTAACAACCGGCTGATATTTTCTCAATATGGGCAAATTGAAAAAACTTGTAATGATCGAAAGCTCGGATATAGGGTGGTAAACTTTCAGGGAAAACTTCGCAAATAAATGTTCCAGTCTTTCCTTTAAATGGAACCATGTATCATCAACTTTACAATAAAGCATTGCATGCTGGTTATCCAGCGTCAGGAAAGGTTTCTTCCTGACATCAGCCACTCTGGGCAGGAGGGGCTCAAGATCCGAAATTGCAAAATCAAACTCGTCGAAATATTTCATGTAATACCTGTCTGTTGGTTCAAAAGGCAGGTTGAAAAGCTCTGCAAAAAATTTTTTTACAGGGAAAATCCATGAATATATGAAATCAAGCCTTAATATTTTAAGAAAAACTGCCCAGTTGTTGCCGTTTGTCAGGGTATAGCCGAGAGATTTTAAAACTCCTTCCTTTTTATAAATGAACCTGAATCCCGGTATTTTTTTTATAATGATATTTTTTGGAAGGTTCCTTTCCATGGAAAAAATATTCCATGTATCACCATAAACATACAATTTTATTTCACAATTTTCCAATTTTGAGGCCAGGCGACTCAGTATCTCGGTGTTTCTTCCGTAATGCACGTGGCCCTCACCGGATATCGAATATGCACTTCTGATTATCCTGTCATTATTTGACTTGTATGACTTGTTTTTTACAATGCGCATTCATGGTTCCGTCAGGTTGCTTTTTTAATAATGCAACAATAAATGATATTTGAGTGAAGGACAAACCTTTTTATCGATTAATTACAATTTATGCCGAATAAAATTGTAAATAGAAAAAAGGGATGGCTATTTTTCAAAGCATCTTCCTATACATTGATACTCGATGCCGAATTTTTTCAATTCGTCAGGATCATACTGGTTCCTGCCGTCGAATATGATTGGAATATTGTATTTCGATTTTATTTTGTTGAAATCAGGCTGTCTGTAAACGTGCCATTCCGTAAGAAGGATCATAACATCCGCTCCTTCAAGGCAGTCATAATTGTTGTCGAAATATTTTAAACTGCCGCTTATATCACTGAATATCCTCCTGGCTTCATTGACCGCTTCCGGGTCATGGGCATGAATAACCGCTCCTTCCTCAACGAGTTTCCTGATTGTAATGATCGAGGGAGCTTCCCTCATGTCATCCGTTTCAGGCTTGAATGAAAGCCCCCATATTGCAACAACTTTGCCTTTCATTGATTCGTTTCTGGATTTGAAATACTCCCTGATCTTGTCATAAATCCTGTATTTCTGGGCATTATTCACATCTTCAACGGCATTCAACACTTTCATCTCATAATTCAAATCTTTTGCTGTCCTGATTATTGCCTTGACATCCTTGGGGAAACAACTGCCGCCGTAACCTATCCCGGGATAGATGAAAGAATAACCGATTCTTTTGTCTGCACCGATGCCGAGCCTTACCATCTCAATATCGGCACCGGCTTTCTCACAAAAATTGGCCATATCATTCATGAACGATATTTTCGTCGCAAGCATCGCATTTGAAGCATACTTCGAAATTTCTGCGGATTTTTCATCCATGAAAATGATCCTCGGATGCTGCTTGAAAAAAACAGAATAAAGATCGTACATCAGGTTCTGTGCCTTTTTACTTGAAGAGCCGATAATGACCCTGTCGGGACTCATGAAATCATTGACGGCATCGCCTTCCTTGAGGAATTCCGGGTTGGATACCACGTCAAAGTCCACACTGACATTTCTTTCGGAGAGCTTTTGTCTGATGACATCCCTGACCTTTTCTGCCGTACCGACCGGCACCGTGGATTTATTAATAATAACCTTGTAATCATTCAACTGGCTGCCGATTATTTCCGCAACCTTGAGAACATGCTGAAGATCAGCAGAGCCGTCCTCGTTGGGAGGTGTACCGACAGCAATAAATACAAATGTAGAATCATTAAAGCCGTCTTCAAGTTCGGTGCTAAAATGGAGCCTGCCCTCATTAAAATTTTTCTTTACCAGCTGATCCAGGCCCTTTTCATAAATCGGGATGATCCCTTTTTCCAAATTTTCGATCCTGTTTTTATCAATATCAATGCACCATACGTCGTTGCCCATCTCCGAAAAACAGGTTCCGGCAACCAATCCAACATATCCTGTACCTATAATAGTCATTTTCATAACAAATCACCTTTTTAGTTTTATATTTCAATCCTTCAGGGACTCAGGGGCGTCAATGTTGATTTGAACTTCTTTATAATATGCTCCGTCTATATAAAATTCAAGGCTGGCCTTGTCTTTCGTATTATACGGTATGGGGATAGACACACCCCCTTGATTTTTCTTTTTAATATTGTTTTTTCGCTGTTGTTTAACTTCAACCTTGCTTCAAGCAAATAAGGCAGGGGTTTTGCCGGAAGATCAAGCAGGTATGTCCCCCTGATTTTCTCTCCATCTATTTCCCTGTACTGGTTGACTTTCAGAGCAAGCACCTTGCCTTCCTTGACAATCTCATCCACAAGCTTGCCCTCTCCCATCGACTGGTCAGTAACAATCATGTCTTGCTTTTTATCATCTACGAATGAAAATTGATATGTATAAGGAACTTCCAGATTTACCAAATCCTGTATCACATCATCAATTTTTTTGCCGATATAATTTCCGATAACCCTGGCACCTTCCTGCTTTATGCCGTTGGATATTGTAAATTTGACTTTTTTGACACTGTAGATCGGGGTTCCGTCTTTGGGCTCCTGGCTTATTATCCTGCCTTTCTCCACAGAATCATTGTAAACATAAACAGGATTGTCAATTTTAAAGGGTATCTTGCC
>JBJKSS010000402.1:0-8436 GCA_046703745.1 Spirochaetota bacterium | reverse complement strand
TGTTATAATTAATTGAGAAGAGGGAGGGTTTTTATTGGCCATTCAAGCAGGAGGTTATTAATTATTTATGAAAATTACACTGAAAACAATTCTTTCATACATACTGTTCTGGATAATCTGGAATTTTGTGTGGATAGTTTCTGATTTTTATCTTATGGGCAACAATAGTAATCAGACAGTAGTTTTAATGCGATACGGTATTGCATTATGGATCCTTTTCCTGCTCATTGGCATATTTGTTTATTCATTAATAACCAGGCCTGTTACCCGGATGATTGGTGAAATTGAAAATAACCGCCAAATTGATACCGGGATATTAACGAAAACCGCCAGGTTTTCCCTGAATTTTCCGTTTATAAGTTATATCACTTCGTCTGCTTTATGGTTATTATGCACTGTTATCATTTTTTTAATTTCGTCCGCTTATAAAATCGGGATCAACGGGGTTGTCAGTCTCTGGGTAGGCGGCATAGCGGGTTTGCTGGCCTGTCCTGTTATAATTTTTTGTTTAACCGGCATTATCATGCAAAGAGCCAACAGTCTTTTTTCCATAGAATTAAGCAAAAAAAACATTTCCGTTAAAGGCTTTTATTTCAGTATTAAATCCAAATTCATTTTTTCGTTAATGGCTTTTGCCCTGGGATTTTCGATCTGGCTCGGCGGACTGGGTTATTATACAGGGCTCATACAGTCTGTCCGGGAGACCGAGTCCGGTGAAACCGGTTATCTTGAATTGCTTTCTTCAAATCTTCATCTGACTTATGGAGACAATATCGATGAAAATCAAATTATAGAATTCATGAAGCATTATAAAACTGACAACAGGGATTTTTTTATCTCGGACAGCAGCGGGAACATTGTTTACAGTTCTTCCGGCAAAATTTATACCGAAGGCTTTGATTCATTCAACAAAACATTAAAAGAAAACATCAGGCAAGGAAGGGCAGGGAGCCTGTACGAAAATGTCAATGAAAGAATTGTTACAATAAGTCCCGTGAATGATTATTTTACACTGGGCTCAATTCAAAAAATTTCGGATAAAATACCCCGTCTGGCCGATTATTTTATCTGGTGCTTCGTTTTCCTCCTCGGCGGGTTATCCGTTGCGGTGCTTATTGCCATACCGCTTGCATCATGGACAACAGGATCTATCATGAATATAATGAAAAATGTTTCCACCGGGAACATTTCGTCAAGGGTCGGCAAGGACAGCGAAGATGAGCTCGGAAATGTTATTGTGGATTACAACATGTTTCTTGAAAACATCGATGACCTCATAATCAATATTAAAAAATCCCTGGGAGTTACCAAAAAAATAAGCGTTGATCTCGCTGCATTATCCGAAGAAGCATCCGGCTCCCTTGAGGAAATCAGGGCAACAACTGAAAACATCAGCAAGAAGACCGCTTTTCTGGATGACGAGATTCACAAAACAAGGGAATTTTCGGTTGATATTGAAAAGGCATCGGAAACCGTGCTAAGCCAGGCGGTTGAGCAATCCTCAAACATCAGCGAGGGTTCTTCTTCGATAGAAGAGATAATTTCATCGATTAATAATATTTCACAAACCATTTCCGAAAAAATAAAACTGGTAACAGGGCTTGAGAATACGGCTTCTACGGGGCAGAAAGATATGGATGAAACCGTAGCAAATATCAAACAGGTGACAAATTATGCGGATATCATCATGGAAACCCTGAAAGTAATCAATGCCATTGCATCACAGACCAATCTTCTGGCAATGAATGCAGCTATTGAGGCTGCTCATGCGGGGGATGCCGGGAAAGGTTTTACTGTGGTCGCCGGTGAAATCAGGAAATTGGCGGAAGAGACGTCGAAGAATTCCAAAGACACTTCAAACTCGTTGAAAAAACTGGTTGACAGTATTTTCTTGTCCGGAGAGAAAACAAACAAGACCAGCATGCAGTTTAAAAATATATTTGAGGGTGTTAAAAACCTCTCTGATTCCATGTTTGAAATAAAAAATTCGATACAGGAACTGACTTTAACAAGCAACCAGATCACCGAAGTTTTATCGACCCTGATTAATTCGAGCGTTACGGTAAAAGATTCGGCAAACAACATGTCGGATATGACCAGGACAATTAATTCGACACTGGAAAATGTAAGCAATATATCGGTTGAAACAAAGCAAAGCCTCGTGGAATTCACGATAGGAATGCAGGAAATACAGAAGGCAATAATTACCGTGGCAGAGGCCGGGCAGAAAAACCTGGAAAATATTACACTGGTTGAGTCTCTTGTCGAAAAATTCAAAACGTCGGAATTATCTTAATCAGTCAGGGGTCAGGGCGTGAAGCCAATTTTTTTTCCGTGTGCTAAAAATCGGGATAGGATTGAAGTATTAAATTTAACATGATTAAAAGAGCAGCGGAATGACAGGGAGTTTCAGGGGAACGCTCCGTCTGAATTCATTAAATTCTCTTGCAATGATTAAAAAATATTGTTACTTTACGGGCTAATAATCATTCAGAGGAATTAAATGGACGAAATTTTAAAACTCAAATTCAGACAGATAATCGATTTGATCGGCAAAAGGGAGCTTTCCTGCACCGACCTTTTAAACAGGGTATTCAATCAGATAGATAAATATGAATCTCTCCTGCAGAGCTATATTTCAATACAGGATAAAAATGAGCTTTTAAAACTTGCAGCCGAGAGCGATAAAAGATGGGACAAAAAAAACCAGAAAAGTCTCATAGACGGTATTCCTGTTGCGGTGAAGGACAACATGCATTCCTTCGGCCTGAATACGTCATGCGCAAGCAATATACTGAAAAATTACGCTCCGCCGTTTGAGGCCACAAGCGTCGCAAGGATAAAGGAAAACGGCGGGATCGTCATAGGTAAAACCAACCTCGATGAATTCGCAATGGGATCGACAACCGAAAATTCGTGCTGCAAGAATACAAAAAATCCGTGGAACATCAACAAGGTGCCGGGCGGTTCAAGCGGCGGATCGGCCGCAGCGGTTGCCGCAAGGATGGGCATTCTCGCCCTCGGAAGCGACACAGGCGGATCGATAAGACAGCCGGCAAGTTTTTGCGGGATCGTTGGAATAAAACCGACTTATGGGCTCGTCTCAAGATTCGGCCTTGTTGCATTCGCATCGAGCCTCGACCAGATAGGCACGTTTTCAAACGATGTGTTCGGCGCGAGCGTCCTGCTGCAGGCAATAAGCGGGTTCGATCCAAACGACTCGACATCATTGAATGTAAAAAGCGCGGATTATTCCTCTAAATTAAGCGCAGACATGAAGGGACTCAAGGTCGCAATTATTCCGGAGCTTCTGCAGGAAGGCATCTCTGAAGACGTCAAAAAAGAATTCAACAAGACAATTGATGTCTTGAAAAAAAGCGGCGCAGTGATAGAGAACGTAAAGTTCGACCCCCTCTCATACATAATCGCTGCATACTACTTCATCGCAACGGCCGAGGCTGCGTCCAACCTCTCGAGGTACGACGGCGTGAAGTACGGCCTCAGGAGCTCGAAGCAGGAAAATTACGACAGGATGCTCTTCACCACGAGGTCGCTGGGCTTCGGCAAGGAAGTCAAAAAAAGAATACTTCTCGGCAACTTCGTCCTCTCCAGTGGATATTATGATGAGTATTACAACAAGGCCCAGAAGGTCCGCACCATGATAATGAACGAACTCAAATCGATATTCACGAAATACGACGTCATTCTCACACCGACGACACCGGACACGGCATTTGACTTCAACGTAGGAATGAAGGATCCGATGAAGATTTATCTTGCCGACATCACGACAGTAACGGCAAACCTCGGCGGCGTGCCTGCCCTGTCTGTGCCGTGCGGTTTTTCAAAAGGCATGCCGGTCGGATTGCAGATAATCGGCAAACCTATGGACGAACTTAAATTGTTCCAGGTTGCAAATTTCGTCGAAAAATCATTGAACCTCGATATGACGCCGCCTCTGGACAAAATAGACCCGGCCGTAATTGATTCCTCCAAAAAGGAAGAGTCGGACTATGTTGTTGAGAATGAAGATCATACACTGACGTTTTTCTCAAAACAGATGATAAAGGAAGTGTCCGATTCATACAGGAACAAAACTGAAAGGGTCACCCGCAGGGCGTTATGCGCCGATCTAAAAAACTTCCTCGGTAAAAAAGTAATTACAAAGGGCTGGATACACAGGATAAACAGTCTCGGCGGCATAGAGTTTTACACGTTGAGGGACAGGTCGGGCATGACCCAGCTTGTCATCGAAAAAAACGTCGATACGACAAACCTGAGGAACGAAACCGTAATAGAAATCGAGGGCCTGGTGACAAAAGAAGAACGAAGCCCGTATGACAACATAGAGATCAAGGTTGAGAAGGCTACGATCCTGGGGCTCGCCGAGGACAACCCGCCTGTAAAGGTTTACGGTAACCTCGACAATGTGAACCTGCCGACAATACTCGACAACAGGACGATCTCGATCAGGAATCCGAAGATACTCAAGGTTTTCAAAATACAGTCTGAAATATTGAAGTGTTTCACAGAGTACCTGAGGCAAAACAATTTTACGGAAATCAAAACCCCCAAGATAATTTCAAGCGGCACTGAAGGCGGCACCAATATATTCGAGGTGAAATACTTCGACAAGGTGACCTACCTCGCACAGTCGCCGCAGTTTTACAAACAGATAATGGTTGGCTCAGGTTTCGAGAGGGTGTTCGAGGTCGGCCCGGTTTTCAGGGCGGAGATGCACGATACTGTAAGGCACCTCAACGAATACACCAGCCTCGACTTCGAGATGGGATTCATCACGAACGAGCAGGATATAATCGATATGCAGGAAGGGCTCATCAAGTACACGATGAACCACATTGTCGAAAATTATTCCGACATACTGGAAGAATTCGATGCTGACGTTAAGATACCTGAAAACATCCCGAGGGTTCACTTCCTCGAGGCGTTTGATATTGCAAAACATTACGGCATAAAAAACATGGACGGCGATATTTCTCCCGAAGGCGAACGAGTTTTGTGCGAATACGCCGAGAAGGAATACAACTCATCGTTCATCTACATCGTGGGATATCCGATAAAGAAAAGACCGATGTACACGATGCCCGACACAAGGCTCCCCGGGTACACAAGGTCGTTCGACCTCTTGTTCAAGGGGCTGGAGATAACAACCGGGGGCATGAGGATCAACGATTACAAAATGTTCCGCGACAACATAAAGGCATTCGGCGGGAACCCCAAGGAATTCAGGCAGTACCTTGACATATTCAAATACGGCATGCCGCCCCATGGCGGACTCGGCATGGGCCTTGAAAGAATAACGATGAAACTGTTGAACCTCAAGAACGTGAGGGAAGCTTCACTCTTCCCAAGGGACAGAGGCAGGGTTACGCCATAAATGACAACGGTTGGAACGCGGTAGGTACGAGTCGCGACTCGTACCTACCGTTGTACCGTATACAATCAAATTAGGAGATTAAAATGAAAGAAAAGCACATCAACATAGATAACCTCATAAACCTCGGTGCATTCGAAACAACGGAAGATGAAAAGGAAAAGCTTGAAAAGGAAATTGAAGATTTCCTCGAATACGCAAAGGTTATAAACAACTGCCCGTGCGGCGATTTAAAACCTTCGAGCCACTCGGTTGAAAAGGAAATCACCTTCAGGGAGGATGCTGACCGAGTCTGGGAAAAACTCGAAAGCATGCTCGCAAACGGCCCGCACACTGAAAGCACAAACTACATCGTGCCTCCGCAGAAAGGCAGGTCGGGCAAGGAAAAAGAAGTCGATGATTCTCAAAGTATAAAGGTGCCTGGCGATGACTATGAGGCTGTAATAGGCTTGGAAATACACGCACAACTGCGTACAAAATCAAAATTGTTTTGTTCATGCTCAACTGTTTTCGGAAGGGAACCGAACAACAACACCTGCCCCGTGTGTTCCGGCCAGCCTGGAGTGCTTCCGGTTTTAAACAGGGAAGCGGTGAACATGGCGATAATCGCTGGTCACGCAACCAACTGCTCCATAAACAAACGTTCCGTATTCGCAAGAAAAAATTATTTTTACCCTGATCTTCCGAAGGGCTACCAGATTTCCCAATTTGAAGAGCCGATTTGCAAAAACGGCAGCATCGAGATAGAAACAAAAACAGGCATAAAAAAAATAAGGCTCAACCGCATTCACATGGAGGAAGACGCCGGAAAAATGGTGCACATCGGCGCACCGGGGATCTGGGGATCAAAGGCCAGCGCTGTTGACTACAACAGGTCGTGTGTGCCGTTGATCGAAATCGTAACAGAGCCGGACATTACGAGCGGCGATGACGCGAAGGAATTCGTAATCATTTTAAGATCGATCCTGGTATCTCTCGGACTTTGCGACGGCAATATGGACGAAGGAAGCCTCAGGTGCGATGCAAATATTTCAATAAGGCCCAGGGGCGACAAAAAGCTCGGCACAAAGACCGAAGTAAAAAACATGAACTCATTCAAGGCGATCGAAAGGGCGATCAACTTCGAGATAGAAAGACAGAAAAAAATGAAAAAGCTCGGCCTGACGATAGACCAGGAAACAAGGCTCTGGGACGAATCATCGCAGAAAACCTACCTCATGCGTTCAAAAGAAGAATCCCACGACTACAGGTATTTCCCCGAACCCGATCTTCTGCCGCTCGTGCTTGAGGACAGCCTCATTGAATCATTAAAATCAAAAGTCGGAATGCTCCCGCTGCAGAGGAAAAATCTCTACATCGAAAAATATTCATTCACAGAGGACGAGGCAAGGCTCTTCATGATCAACCCGGATTACGCGGATTTCTTCGAGAACTGTCTCAAAACATACAACAGTCCGAGGACAATTGCAAACTGGTTTTTCAACGAAATACTCTTCTATGTATCAAGTGATTTTAACATCCACATTTCATGCGAGGACTTCGCAGAGTTCATTCAGAAGATCGACAAAGAGGAGATAAGCGGCAAGATCGGCAAGGCCGTAATCAAGAAGGCATTCGAAGCAAAGAAAAGCCTTGCAAGCATTATCGATGAAGAGGGCCTCAGGCAGATAACCGACCACAAGACGATAGAGGAAATCATAAAGAAGGTGCTGGACGCAAACCCGAAGGAAGTCGAGTTTTACAAGAACGGCAAGACGAACCTGTTCGGCTATTTCGTGGGCCTCGTGATGAAGGAAACCAGGGGCAATGCAAATCCGAAATTGGTGAATGAGATATTGAAACTCAAGCTGGATGAAATATAGATAAAAGCAAATCTAATGGTAGATGCGGGTCGCGACCTGCATCTGCCATTAGATCAGATATAAAATATAAATATTCACCAGATATTGATTAAACAAATGCTTTTTTTAATACTCGTAGTCTTTTTGATTTCATCAATGAATTCTCATTGAATATCCCTTTCAGTTTTGTTTATTATTTCAACGAAATATTCGGCCTTGGGTTTTCCCATTCTTTTGAAACAGCCTTTTTAGTGCATTATATTTATAATCCTAATCTGGGTTTTGTACTAACGAATAAATTCAGGATAGTGAATAAAATAGGCAAAAATATTTTTAAAGACTCTTTAATAATAGAATATGGCATCAATCTATCGACTTTATTTGATATAAATACTTCAAATAAAACTTTTTCTTACAATGGCATAATTTTTGGCCCAACATTTCTGATAGGCAAAGAATCAATCTATAAAAAATTTTCTTATATGATTGGCGGTACTATAGACACTCTTATTTACGGCAAAGATGATAATTCTGCAATACGTTCACCTGCAAGAAGGACATTTTTATTATCATTAGGCATCGAAGCACGATTTAGATTTTGCTTCATCAAGGAAGTTAAGTAAAACTCAAGCTGGAGACGGCGGATGTTGTGGTGAACCAATCGGGTCGGTTATCAATCTCCTGTATTGGGTATTCTGATTATTTGTCTTTCAATTTAATTAAAATATAATTTTCAATGCTTTTAATAAATAATTTTGCATTATCCAAATTCCGGCTTATCTCTTCCTTTGCAAAATTAATATGAATGGAATAATCGGCACTCTGTCTGTTTTCAAACGATTCCTTGTAAATTGAATATATTTTATCCGGGAAAATTTTTTCTTCATGAATGAAAATTTTATTAAACCATCCCATCAATGTCTTGATGTTTGGATGTTGTAAAGTCATTCAAATATGCAAGTGCAACAACGCTGTTGAATATTGCATAGTAAATCCTGTTTAAAGCATTTTCCATCCTCAAATTTGAAAAAGCCATTTCCGCATCAATCAGGGTTTCTTTTGATTTATTCAAATAATTCTTGATGGTTTCCACTTTGTCAGGCTGCATAAAATTGCCCGTATTTAACAACCTGTTCATAAAAGAAAGGATTGGCAATGAATTCCAATTCCTGAAGTATTTGTATGTCTATGAATATATTC
>JBJKSS010000401.1:0-11341 GCA_046703745.1 Spirochaetota bacterium | reverse complement strand
GGGATGTTGTATTTGAAAAAGTCAACTTTCAAATCACCCCGGCTCAATTCATCAAACAGATATTCCCTGTCGTTTTTTTTTTCGATCAGGTACTTCTTTAATTTGGGATTGGAAATAATTTCCTGTTGTATATAATGATCTTTTATTATTAATACGAGTTTGCTTTTTTCGTTTGTCTTATGTATTTCCACCAGGCCGAATCTTTTGAAGATTTGTTCGATCTCAACAATAACATTTTGGGGCACTTCAAATTTTGAGTATTTTTCGAGAAATGCCGTAATCTCATCGAGGCCCATTCCAACCGAAGCGGCATTCCACAAACTTAAACTTGTAAGACGGTATGTATGTATGTGCTCGGGAGATTTAACAAGTTCCGCAAATTTGCTTAATCCGTTTCTGACCGTTTCGAAATTTTCATTAAAAACTTCCAGTAATAAGGAAAAATCACTTTGAACAATTAATGGGTTTGTATGATCAGGCATTATGTAAATATCCTACTCTTCCCTTATATCTTTCATAAAAGGTATAAAAAAAGTTTGAGTATAATACATTATTTTTTGAATAAATGCAACCAAATCGTTTTAGATAAATTTTACGAATTGACATGAAATTCGATGCATGGCGGTCTTTTTTTTATTTTCAGTTTAGAATCAAATTGTAAAAAATATAATTATGTTTTGTTTTTTTTTATTATTTATTTGGATAATTAATAATTTTGTTGTATTTTTAAATCATCGTCAATTTTTGCTCACAGGAGGATTTCTAAATGCTTGATTTGACATTGATTAAAGATATTACTGAAATGATCGGTAAAAGCATGACCTACAACGATATCGAAGTTATGGGGAAATATTTTATAAAGGATTTTAACACGCATAAACTGGCGAATCTGCCCGATACTCATACAATTTCTCCGCTAAGTGCCGCAAAGATTTTGGTTGATACGTGCCAGGAAAAAAACAAAATGGAAGAATTATTCAAATTTACAATCGAGATGGACGGTGCACCGTTAAATGGCAAGCTGGTAAAGCTCATAGGTCTTGAGAATATTCTTTACAGGTTGTCCAGAACCGGAGTGTTTTTTGATTTTAACAAAAGGAGATTTTCAAATATTTCCGACGAAAAGAAGCTGCTTGTAAACTGGGGCTCTTTAAAGGACGGCAAGGAATATCCGATGATCGTTGCTTCCATAGATATATGTGCAAATTCTGATCTGGTAAAAAAATACAAGCCGGCCGTTATGGAGAAGATTTATTATCAGTTTTGGGAATATTTAAAAAAGAAAATGGTCCAATATGACGGAAGGCTCTGGTCATGGGCCGGAGACGGGGGCTTGATGGCGTTTCGAAATGACAAGGGGCCCACATTTGCAATCGAATGCCTTCTGGACATTCTTTTGACCATGCCTGTATTCAACGCCTGGCCCACAAAAACAATCGAGGAAGATATCAAAATCAGGATAGGCGCCGATATGGGTGATATTAAATTTTTTGAAGATACAGGGCGGATCATTTCGGACATTATTAATTATGCCGCACATCTTGAAAAATTGGGGACGCAGCCCAACGGATTGTCCATTTCTGAAGAGATTTATAATAATCTGGGCAGCAAAATAAAATTGATGTTCGGGGAAAAAATTAATTTTGAAGGCAGAAATTCGTATACACTTGTTTTTGACTTCTGCAAGACATTGGAGTGCAGTTAGCAAATTTTAATTCTGCTGCTATCATAAAACTTCAAATATTTAAAATGTAAAAAAATAACATTATTTAACAAAAAAAATGGAATGGCATTAAAATAATTAATGGGTTGTTTCTTATGAAATTTTTTTTGTGTATTGTTATTTTATTCTTTTCTTTGAATATTTATGGTAATGCCAACCTGCAATTTTTAAACAATATTTTAAAATTCAATAATTATGAAATAGGTAAAAGTTACGAACGCCTTTCAGGCGGTACAATTTTACTCCGGGATGATCCTGCCAATTATGTCATTTATCAGAAGCTTGAGGCCCAGATGCGGGAGATAGGCAAGCGGATCAACAACAATGAAGATATGATATCATATTACACCTATATGGATGGTGCCTTGTCCGGCCTGGATCAATATCTTCAGAGGATCAGGGAGCTTCTGGTTCAAAGAGACAACGGTATTCTTTCAAATGATGACAAGAGCATTATTGATGATGAAATCAAGCAGAATTATGATCAGATCAGCTATGATCTTGCCCAGGCGGAATTCAACAAGATCAAGGTTTTTGGAGATTTGCTGAATGATCCGGTATTCAAGAATTATTTCGACAATAAAAAATATTATGATCTGAAGAATGTCGATAATCTTTTGAATTATATAATAAAACAGAGGGCCATTATCGGGTCAATGACCAATATGCTTGAATACAGGATTAAAGGGCAAGCCATCAAGAAGCAAAACACTGCAAGTTTCATAAGTCATGGTGATACCGATTATGCAACAGAATTAAGCAGACTTCAAAAGTATTCACTGCTGTTCATGATTAATATTTTGCTTTTAAAATAAAATTGAAATCAAAAATAAAAATCTCAGGATTTTTAATGTTAAAATTCCCCGAGATTTTTATGATATATTAATTAATATTGACTTGTCAAATGTTAGTAGTTTCTAACTCTTTTGGGCTTATCAACAGCTTCGCTTACTTTTAATTCCCTGCCGTCGATTTCCTTGCCGTTTAAACCGGCAATTGCTGCCATGGCTTCATCTTCATTGGCCATTTCAACAAACCCGAATCCTTTTGATCTTCCTGTGGCAAAATCCATGATAACTTTTGCGGAAAGCACTTCACCGAATTCCCCAAATAACTCGCTTAATTTTGCCTCATCATTTTTGTAGTTCATGTTGCCTACATAGATTTTTTTAGACATGTTTTTTTTCTCCTGTCTTTTAAATAAAAATATTTTGTTGTTAATTAAAGTTCTCAGAACAGGCAATTATCTATGATAATAACCGGTTCCGGTGTTTTAATATTAATTTATTATTATCAAATAAGAAGTGTCAAGTATTGATATGTAGCCGTTATTTACTTGTTGTGATAAGAAAACGCAAAATCAATTAAAACAAATTATCTTTCGTAATTTAAACTTCTATTGGAAACAAAAAAAATAATAAGAACAAAAAAGTTAATTAAACAACTTTAGATAGAAGATTTTAACATTAAAAATGAAGTGTGTCAACAAATTTGTGAAAATTTGACGGCGAAAATTGGTGATTTCGGCAAAACAAATCCGGATTTGAATAAAATCAGTATGTAATTCAAAATAACAAGCATAATTATTATCCATACCGACAAACGCAGGTAACGGGAGAATTAAGTGTTGATTTTATTTATAAATGGTAGTATTTTATTCTTTTGAAGCAGACTTTTAAAAGTTCAAGGAGCTTTTATGCAGGAAAGTAATATGGAACTTGAAAAATTCGGTGAATTTATAACAAGAAATTTAAGGGATAATGGCATAGATTACTTTGATGCACTTCTTACGGGACTGTGCAGGACAACAAGTTTTTTACAGCTTGAAGAATACATGAAGGAATTTTATCTGGAACAAATAAAGGTTATCAGGAAATGCGTTGTTAAAACACTCGACAATGCAATACATGATTTTCTATGTTCTATTCGGAATAATTCCTGTTCAGGAAATGACATTGCGATAATTATAAACGGCAAGGATATTTCCAAAGCAAGCGAATGTCTGGAAGCCGAGCCTTATTCCGGATCTGGCTGGTATGCAAAGTTCAGCAAGTTTGGGGAATTCGTAGAATAAAATCAACCTTCAGGGCATTATGTTTATGAAAAAATTACTGTTTTTGTTTTTTTTATTTAACATAACTCACATTTATCCGTCGGATGTCAACACTTTGAATTTTACATGTATGCAGAATGTAGACAGCGATATCGCTGCCGCAAAAGCGGCATTAAACAAAAAAGTTGCCGATTTTCTTGCGGGCTATGTGCTGGGAATACATTTTGCAAGGAATAAATTTTCTATAGAATTATCAACAATGGGAAAGTTGAGTTTTATAGACAAAAAATCAATTTTTTCGGAAAAAAAAATTGATGATGTGCTTTATCTTGTTGAAAAAGGTGTTTATAAATATCACGGCCCCGAATTTGACAAAATGAAATTTAAAAAACGCTATATCATCCGGCTTTCCGAAAGCGGGCATGATTTCTGGAAGGTCTATAAAAATTTGATCATAAAGGCCGTTAGATCAAAAACAAGGGAGAATGCTAAAGGGATTGTTTTCCCGCGGGGCAATCTGAAAGTTGTCTTTTCGGAAGATCACGGGATAACGATAAATGAGACATTTTTTGTGTTTATATTTCGGGAAGAAGAATGAAAAACAGATGTAATGTCTACAGGGGAAGGCATGGCGAAGTATCTTGAAAAACCGGCAAAAACAATTTTGAGGAAAGGCAAATATACCGATCCATGGTTCATTTCAAAATACAGGTTTAATGTTTACAGGGGGTGTTCCCACGCATGCGCATACTGCGACGGAAGGAACGAGCGGTATAACACAACCGATAAATTCGGGGAAGAGATAGAAGTCAAGACCAATATTATTGAAGTTTTAAAAAAGGAAATCGGAAAAATAAGGGAAAAAACGATAATCTCGGTCGGCGGCGGAGTTGGGGATTCATACCAGCCGGCAGAAATTAAATATCAACTGACAAGGAAAGCTCTCTTATTATTGAAGGATCATGGTCACCCCGTTCATATTCTGACCAAATCTGCCTTGATTGAAAGGGATTTTGATCTTCTGCGTGAGATGAATGAAAAGAATGCAGTTGTTGTTTCCTTCAGTTTCTCTACCAACGATGAAAAAACAGCCGAAATTTTCGAACCCGGGTGCTCCCCTGTCAGCGAAAGGTTCAGGGTGCTGGAAAAATTCAAAAAAGACGGTTTTTTTACGGGGATCATGTATATGCCTGTGATACCGTTTATTTCTGACAAACCGGAAGATTTCAGGAGTTTTTTAAACGATGCGTTTAACACCGGGGGCGATTTCATACTGTTTGGCGGGATGACCCTGAAGGAAGGCCGCCAGAAGGATCATTATTACAACATTTTAAATCTTCATTATCCGGGTCTTTCTGACAATTATGACAGGATATATATAGGCAATCAATACGGGAACCTTTCAGCAGAGTATTATAAGAAAATATCGGGTGACTTTTTTTCGGCATTGAGAGATTTTAAAATTCCCTCAAGAATTCCTCATTATATTTACAAAGACAGGATAGAATTAAAGGACGAAGTGGCGATGATTCTCTTTCATATTCATCATTTTTTGTCAATCAGGGGGATTAATAGGCAGTCTTTCGAAACTGCGGCATGGAATATTTTAAAACTCGGGGACAACCTTGTTGATCTGGTAAATTCCGGCGGTATCGGTAAAATCAGGGGTGTGGGGCCTGTAATAAACGGCATAATCAGTGAAATCGTGTTTGAAAGGAAATGCTCATATTATGAAAAATTACTGTTTTTATAATTTTAAATTATTTGTTTGAAAAAAATGTTCAATTATATTATGTTATTATCCAGGAGATAATAATAAATTATGGCTGATATTCTGGTTGTCGAAGATGAAGAATATGTCAGGAAGGCAATTAAAAGAACCCTAGAAAAGGAAGGTCATAATATAGAAGAAGCTTCGAATGGCCTTGAGGGTAAGAATTGCTGTGATTCAAAAGAATACGATATAATAATTTTTGATGTAATAATGCCGAAAAAAGGCGGACTGGAAATGCTCCTGGAAGTGCGGAACAAATGTGCCAAGACGAAATTCATGATAATTTCCGGGAAAGTGCCAACCGAATCAAATGCCTATTTTACATTCGTTGAAAATTTCGGTGTAAAAAAAGTCCTTCAAAAACCTTACAAAAAAGAAGACCTGATAAATGCGGTAAATGAGCTGCTTGAGGGATAATTGAATTTCCTGATCAATCGTTAATCGGAAGATAAAAATAAAAATTGGATCCCCTGTTTATTTCGCTTTCAAAATCAATCGTGCCACCATGGGCCTCTATTATTTTTTTCACGATTGCCAGCCCAAGGCCTGTCTGTGGCTCATCGCCGGTCGGCTTGAAGCTTCCCTTGTGAAACGGATGAAAAATTTTACCCTTGTCGTTTTCAGGAATGCCCAGGCCGGTATCTATTACTTCGGTCAATACCCGCCGGTCAGTTGTTGAAACCCTGACAAATATTTTTGTCCCGGGATTGGAAAATTTTATGGCATTGCTTAACAGGTTGTTAATAACCTGGGTCATCCTGTTTTCGTCAAAATGCACGGTTAATTCACTGATTTCACCGTTTTCAAAAATAATATCTATGTTTTTTTTCTGGGCGATAATATAGTTTGGCTCGATGCTGTTTTTAAGAAATTCTAAATAATTTACCGGAAGCTTGACCAGGTTTATAACTCCGGATTCTATTTTTGAAATGTCAAGAATATCCTGGAGAAGGTTGAGCATGACATAGCTTGTTTTATAAATCTGGTTTATGAATTTTTTCTGCTCATCGGTCAGATTATTGTTCATCCTGTCCAGGATGAATTCCGAATAAATCTGTATAATCGAAATCGGGTTCCTCAAGTCATGTGCGGCTATACCGAGTATTCTGTTCTTTTCCCTGTTTAGCTCTTCCAGTCTGATTTTTTGAGTTTCCAGTTCGGTTATGTCATCCAGTATCACGATCACCATGTCGTTGTCATTATACCTGATATATTTAATGGTCATCTGGAAGATTTTTTTTACCGGCAATTCTCCGGATTTAAACTCTTTTTCAATGATGCGGCTGTTTATGCCGTTTTTTAGCGAGAAAGCTTCCCTGATTGAGTTTCTTAAATCGCATTCGGAACAATAGGGGGAATCGCCGCATTCTTTCTCAAGATTGATGCAATTGACGGCATTGCCAAATAGTTCGCCGATAATTTCGACAGATGATCTTGTATTGAAAAGGCTGATGAATACGTTGTTGACATTCGTAATCTTGTTATCCTTATCGACAATGAATACCGCCGAATTTATTGATTCAAGGATAAGGTTTAGGAAGTCGTTGGATTCTTTCAAACTTGAGAATGTAATGTTCATTATGCCTCTCAAATTCAATTTATACCACAATTAAACAAAATAGTTAAATTTTTTTTGAATGCTCCCAATATTTACTTTTAACGAATAAAATATTATATTTTAATTCAGATGTGTGTGTAATATTTTTGATTTTCCGGGAGAATTTTTTAATGATTAAAAAAACCATGGCTGTTGCCCTGCTGTCAGGCGGGCTTGACTCGATCATAGCCGCAAGGTTGATTATGGAACAGGGGATCGAATGCATCGGCGTTTATTTTTCTTCCCCCCTGTGGAGCAACGAGAAAAAAGAAAAGAATTTTATCAGGAAAGTAAGTGAAGAAAACAATTTTGAGATTAAAATAGTTCCCGTGGGAGAGGATTATATCGGGATTATAAAAAACCCGAGGCACGGGCATGGTAAAAACATAAATCCGTGCCTTGACTGCAAGATTTATATGCTTACCAAGGCAAAATCGATTATGGAAAGCCTCAGTGCGGATTTTATTGTAACCGGAGAGGTGTTGGGTCAAAGGCCCATGTCCCAGCACAGGAATGCATTCAATCTTATTGAAAAGTATGCGGGACTCTCCGGAAAAATAATCAGGCCATTATCTGCCAGGATTCTGCCGCCTACAATTGCAGTGCAGGACGAGTTGATTGACAATGAAAAGATGGCGGACATCCAGGGCAGAAGCCGTCATAACCAGTATGCTCTTGCAGAAAAATTTGGCATCAAGACATACGGTTCGCCCGCCGGGGGCTGTCTTTTGACAGAGGTAACCTATGCTAAAAAATTAAGGGATCTGTTTTTGCACAATGAGAAGATAACTATAGAAGACCTGAAGCTTTTGAAAATCGGCAGGCATTTCAGGTATAAGAATGTAAAAATAATAACCGGAAGAAATGAGGCTGAAAACGGGGAACTGATGAACATCAAAACCGATGACGACTGGGTCATCGAGGTGCCCAATTACGGCAGCCCCTGTACAATTGTACAGTCATCCGATGACGTTGAGGTACTGCATTTTGCCTGCCAGGTCACCGCATATTCGTCAGACTGCAAGCTTGAAAATGTGCTGGTAAAATGTGCCAAAAATGACAGGGAAGAATTCATAAACGTCAACCGGCTTGACAAGGCGAAAATTGACAAATATAATATATCTTTAAATTAGGCATATTATGGAAAAATTTATTACCATATTCGGTTCGTTTGAGGCCGGTGAGGATTCTGAAGAGTACAGAGCAGCATATAAAATCGGATACAGGCTTGCGAAAAAAGGATATGTGATAAAAAACGGCGGCGGCAGCGGCATCATGAGCGCGTCTACAAGAGGCGCCGTGGATGCGGGAGGTAAGGCAGTCGGCATTGTCATAAAAAAATTTTATAAGGACCAATTTGCCGGGCATAACCGGGAAATCATTATCTGCGGGACGTTGTTTGAAAGGCTGGAAAAATTGATACTCGGCTCCAGCGGCTTTGTTGTTTTCAGCGGAAGCACGGGCACTCTTGCAGAATTATCCCTTGTCTGGGAGCTGATAAACAAGGGCTTCATCAAGAAATACCCGGTTGTCTGTTTCGGGAATTACTGGAAAGAGCTTGTTGAAATTATAGGGAAAGGCCCTTTTGACCGCACCGGCAGGGCCGCAGGAATAATTGAATTCTCGCAGGACGTTGACAGAATAATCGAAATATTGACGAATTTCAGGGAGTGATCCATGCATATAGAGTCTGTTATCAGTAAACTTTCCAAGAATTGGGTTTTAAGAATTTTACTCTATATTTTTACCAATTTGACCCTGGCATTAATAATTAAAATCTGGACGTTCCGTCTGTGGCAGATTGTCCTGATTGTGCCGTATATGGCAATTTATATCATAGCTTATGAAAATTTGGGAATTATGTTCGACCGTTTAAAGAATAAAAATAAAAAGAAACGTTGACCGGGGTTTTATCCTTTAAGCACAGCGAGGGGAATGAATCTTGCGATTTTTTTTGCAAGCCCGGCGCCGGCAACGGCTGCAACAACTTCATCCACATCCTTGTAAGCCGAGGGAGCTTCCTCTTTCACGGCTGATTTGTTTTCCGCAATCAGGTATACGCCTTCCATTTCCTTTTTAAACTCTTCATCGGAGATTAATGGCGCCCTTACAACCCTTCCTTTTTTGATCTTGCCGGCGGCGGCCATTCTTCCAAGCACCCTGCCCGCACCGTGGTTTACGCTGAAAAAACTCTCGATACCGGTTTTAATACCGCATAACAGATATGAGCCTGTGCCCATCGAGCCCGGGATCAGTACCGGCTGGCCGATGTTTTCAAACGGAGTGTTTTTCATTCTTTCATTGTCGAAGGCCCTGGTTGCACCCTTGCGGTGGACAAAGAAAGTTTTGCCGTTATAAATCTCTTCTTTGACTATATTATGGGAAATGTCGTATAATAAGGGTAATTCGATATCTTTATGAAATTTTCTGATGCTCTTGCGCACAAGCATGGTCATGATCTGCCTGTTCAAATAGGCAAAATTGCTTGCCATGTTCATCGCCTGCATGTATTCCTCACCGTGATTTTTGTCATAATAAGTCAGCTGCCTGTCAATAACGGGATAATTGTTTTTTTCGCAGAATGCGAGGGAGTCTCTCATGTAATAGCCGGCAATCTCATGGCCGAAACCCCTTGACCCGGAATGGATCATTATTGTCAGGCCGCCTTTTCTGATGTTCCATTCTTCCGCAATTGTGTTGTCATAAATTTCGGCGACGGCCTGCAGCTCTATGAAATGGTTGCCCCCTCCAAGTGTGCCCATCTGGCTTTTGCCTCTTTCTACTGCATGGGTAAGACTGTCCTTAAGATGACAATTTTTCAACGACCCTTTTTCTTCAATTTTTTCAAGATCGTTTTCCCAATCGGTGAAGTCGAAGAATTCATGGATGGATTCGTGATGGGACAGCTCCTCAAGCCCCTCGACACCCTTTTTGACCAGGCGGGTGAAGATTTTATCATCCAGAACAACGTTTTTCCTGCCCTCGCCCAGCGGTATAGACCTTGCAACCGAATCCGAAATTTTTTTTATGTCCGCTTTAGATGCTTCCAGACCCGTTGTGATGAGCCTCATGCCGCAGTTTATGTCATAGCCGACCGCCGACGGTGAAATGAAATTGGGTGATGCGAAAATACTTCCGATAGGGACTCCGTATCCCTTGTGAATATCAGGGGTGGCGAATACTTTTGCCTCTTCATCGATGCTTGAGGCATTTTGCAGCTGGATCAATGCATCGGTTTCTATTTTTATTCTTTCAGACGCAAAAATCAATGCATCTGTTTTCATTCTGTCTGTTGCTAAAAGTTTTAATCTGTATTGATCGATCCTTTTAGTATTAACCATCGCCTGGTTATTCTCCCTGGAGAAGTTTGATGAATACCGGATTGGAATTCCGGTCGAATTGCAGGAGCTTGAATATTTTTATGGTGCCGGATTTGAGTTTGTCGACCCGCACCTCTATGCTGTGGACTTTTTCCTGTTTGATCAGATATTCCACCAGGTTTATTTCCGGGTTGTATTTTTGATAGCTCCTGTCTATATAAAGCTCATCTATTTCATACGAAATTTTTGCATTATTCAATCTCCACAAATTCAAAACTATGGAATACCCGATTGGAATATTTTTATAATAAATCATGTAAATTGTGCCGCATTGCGGGAACGTTTTGAAAAAACCGATAGTTTCTATTATTTTCTGGCTGTCTGGCGGCTCAATTTTCTTGTTCATGAATGAAGTCTTGATCAATTTTTCAAATGGATATCTGTCTGTGAATTCGTATGGCTTGATTTTGATCATCTCTAAAATCCTTAAAAGTTGAATATATTGAATTATACAAGTAAAATTCGTTTTTGAGAAGGTTATTTATCAAATTAAATTCAATTAATCGGCCGGATTTGTTTTTGCGGGCATTATTTAATATTATTTTTGCAAAAGTAAAAATTCTTTGTAAATTCCCCTTTTTTTTCTATAATAAAACGAAAGAGGCATAGTGCAATGGATGAAAAAAAAATTGAAAAAAATAAAACCGGCAAACAAAAAATTCCCAAAAAAGGCAAGCTTAAGAAAGTCGTGAAAAAAACCGGCACCATGGAAGAGATCGATACCCTGTCCATGTATTTTAAGCAAATTTCGAAAATCCCGCTTTTAAGGGAGGATGAAGAGTCGGAAATATTCAGGAAAATAACCGTATACACC
>JBJKSS010000400.1:0-4379 GCA_046703745.1 Spirochaetota bacterium | reverse complement strand
TAAAAGATCGGGAATATTAATTGCAGAAATATCATAACTGCCTTTAATCTTGCAGATTTCATTTTTTAATGATTCGATCGTTCTTGGAACCAATTCTATTGATATTCTCATCCAAAGCCTTTTACTTGTCCTGGCAGGCAGCACAGGATTTTTCAAGGCCTTCGATGGGAATGCCGTATTCGCCGTCAAAGCATGAATAACAGTATTTGTCCGGTTCCTTAAGACAGTCCCTGAGATCGCCAATACTCAAGAATGTCACGCTGTCGGCTCCGAGAATTTCGGCTATTTCCTGCGGGGAATGAGATGACGAGGATAATTCCTTCCTCGTCGGGGTATCAATGCCGTAAAAACAGCTGAATTTTATTTCAGGACTCGAATAAAACATGTGCACCTCTTTGGCCCCGGCTTCGCGCAGCATCTTGACGATTTTTGTCGAGGTCGTGCCCCTTACAAGCGAATCATCGACGACCGCTATTGATTTGCCGTTTATGACAGATTTGATCGGGTTCAGTTTTATTCTTACGCTTTCCTCGCGCCTGTCCTGCCCCGGTTTGATAAATGTCCTGCCCGTATAGTGGTTCCTTATGATGCCGAATTCAAAAGGAATGCCGCTTGCCCTTGAAAACCCCAGTGCCGCCGAATTTCCGGAATCCGGTACTGCCATTACCAGGTCGGGATCGCATTTTCTTGCCCTTGCAAGCTTTTCGCCCATTTTGAGACGCACCTCATGAACCGACTCATTGAAGACATAAGAATCCGGTCTTGAGAAATATATCAGCTCAAAAACGCATTGATTGATTTTCCCTGATTCTGCAAAGCGTTTTTTCCTGATCTCGCCGTTTTTGCAGAAAATTATTTCGCCCGGCTCCACTTCCCCAATGTATTCTGCATCAACAAGATCAAGCGCATTGGTTTCGGAAGCAAAGGCATAACCGTCTTTCAGCCTGCCGTAGCATAAGGGCCTGTATCCAAGCGGGTCGCGGAACGCGATCAGTTGATCCCCGTGCATCATCAGCATGGAATAGGCGCCATTGAGCTGGTTTAATGCGGTGAACAGTGAATGTTCAAAATCATCATCCTGTATCCTTGCAAGAAGGTGGATCAAAATTTCAGAATCAGACGTGGTCTGGAATATGGAGCCCTGCCGGATTAATTCCTCCCGCTTAAGGTCAGCATTCGGAATATTGCCGTTGTGCGCAATGGTGATTTCGCCCTTGTTGCATTTAAAAACGAACGGCTGTGCATTTACAAGATTCGACCCGCCTGCCGTGGAATATCTTACGTGCCCTATGCCCATATTCGTGGCCACGTCGACAGGCAGGGATTTGAAAAAATTTCCAGATATAAGCCCCTGTCTGATCAAAAGATCCACATTATCGCCGTTTTTATATGCTATCCCGCAGCTTTCCTGCCCCCTGTGCTGCAAGGCAAAAAGGCCGTGATAAAGGTTTATTGTAACGTCCCTTGATTTATTCTTAAGACTAATGCCGAATATGCCGCACTCTTCATTCAATTCACCGAACATAATACCCTCTTTGATTATTTGCTAATTATAACAAAAAAATGAAAAAATGTCCAGACTTCAGGGGCCCCGGGTTGGTGGAGCGCATATTAAGCAATAAAGTTAAATAGCTGCTGTATGCAGCTTCCTTTTCCCTGCATGTTCCTCAAATGAGCCGTTTCATTTGATCGGTATGAATAATATGGCGCCATGTGCCCTGCCTGTAATTTTTGCAGCAACGCTTCCCGACCAGAAAGCATTCAGGCCAGCCTTGCCATGGGTACCGATTATCGTAAGATCGAATTCTTTTTTGTTGGCTATACCGGAAATTACCCTTGACGGATCCCCCCTTTTTACCTCTCCCCTTGTTTTAATGCCTTTTGTTTTCAGAAATTTTATTTTATCCGACAGGTATTTTTCTGCATTCACCTTGTAGAGGTTCAATACTTCCTTTACCGTTGATGGCAGGAAAACATCGATTGAAGAAGTTTTGTATGGCAGCGTACCGGATGTAGGGACAACAACTGCAAGATAAATTTCGGATTTTGTGAATGAAGCAATTTTCATGGCTGCATTCAAGCCGGCTTCATGCTCTTCGGTGCTGTCGAGAGGAAGGAGGATATGCTTTAAATTAAATTTATTTTTGACTTTTTCCGTTTTTGGGGGAATGAATAAAACCGGCATGGTGCCGTAATTAAGCACCTGCTGGGCAAAGTTGCCGAAAAATATTTCCTTTATGCCGCCCCAGCCATGTGTCGACATCACGATCATATCCGATACCAGCTCTTCGTGATGCATCGCTATAGCCTTGACAACATCGATTTCCCCGTCATCATGACCATGGTAATTCACCTTGATGCCGTCTTTACTGATCAGCCCGGCAATCCTTTCAAGGTATTCGACTGCTTCACTGTAATTCTGGATATGGTGTTCCCCGTGAATCTTTTCCGGTGCGTCCCTTTCGACTATATGCAGCAGTGTAATTGTAGAATTGAATTTGATGGCAAAAAATACCGCCACCGGTATCGATGATTCTGACAATGCTGAGCCGTCCAGAGGCACAAGGATATGCTTGTACATGATTTAACCTCCAAAAAAAATCTGGTAAAGCAGCAAAAAGTTAAGAAAAATTATCAATGCTGCTATTAAAACGGAAATCAGGGTTGTCAGGGGATGATTAACAAGTACGCCCATTATCTTTTTCCTGCATGTAAATATTATAAGTGGAATAACGGCAAACGGAAGACCGAAGCTTAAGACAACCTGGCTCAAAACAAGCGTCCTCGTCGGATCAAGGCCTATAATTATGACAATCAGGGAAGGCACTATAGTAATGGTTCTTCTGATCCAGATGGGTATCTGTTTTTTCATGAATCCCTGCATGATGACCTGCCCCGACATCGTGCCGACAGACGATGATGAGAGTCCGGCGGCAAGAAGCGATATTGCAAAAAAAATCCCTGCTGCCGGCCCCAAAAGGGGAGCCAATGTGTGGTAGGCATCTTCCAACCCTCTGATACCGGTCAATCCTTCCTTGAAAAAAGTCGATGCCGACATCATGAGCATCGAGGCATTGATGAGCCCCGCAAGTCCCATTGCTATCGTAACATCGATTATTTCAAACCTGAGAAGCTTCTTTAATTGAACCGGATCTTTTGTAACTATCCTCCCCTGCGTCAGGGAGGAATGGAGAAAGATCACGTGCGGCATTACTGTGGCACCAAGAATTCCAGTTGCAATCAAAATGCTCTCCGATCCCTTAAACTGCGGCACGACTGAATGAAACAGCACTTCTGTGATATCCGGCTTACTGATCACGATTTCCAACAAATAACATAATGATATTATGCCAACGATGAATGTTATAACAAGCTCAAGGGGCCTGAAACCGTAAGTTTCCAGCCCCAGTATAAGAAAAGTGATGAATGCTGTTATCAAGCCGGATATCCATAAAGGCATCCCGAACAACAAATAGAATCCGACAGCTGCTCCAAGGAATTCCGCAAGATCTGTTGCCATTGCCACTATTTCCATCAGTATCCACATTATGAAAACAATGACCGGATGGAAACTGTTCCTACAGTGTTCCGCCAGGTTGAGCCCTGTTGCAATGCCGAGCTTTGCCGACAGAATCTGGATGAGCATTGCCATAAGGTTGCTGGCCAGTATTACCCAAAGCAGGGTATAGCCAAACTCAGCCCCGCCCTGAATATTTGTTGCAAAATTACCCGGATCCATATAGGCGATGCTGGCGATAAATGCCGGCCCCAGGAACGGAAGGATGGCCTTTATGCCGGCTCTTTTCTTTTTCCCAGAAAGTATTTCCCCGGCAGCTTCAACTGTTTTTACATCTCCCAACCTTGCTCCGGTTTTATCGTCATGTTTTCCCATTTCAGACAATCCTTACGGATTTCATTATAAAAAAAAGATCAATGATTTTGAACAATTATATTAATTTTTAGCAGTAATTAAAAAAACTACAGGTCAATCTATGCCGATTATTCTGTATATTTTGGAAATCGAGTGTCTCCAGAAAAAAACATCGAGTTTTTTAATTTCTTTCCTGATCAAATCTGATTCTTCACCTGGACCGTTGTACATTGTGATCCCCGCATAAACATTCAGTTTGCCGTATGCAAGCAGGCTCGTGTCCCTTGTATATGGCGATTCGGAAAGCAGGGGATAGGTTTTATTAATAAAATGTTTTACCGCTTCACCGGATGATACTGCAAGATAATTGTATTCCCAGATGACAACGAGGCCTCCGGGTTTGGGGTTGAACTTTTTTTCACCAAGGGTCAATATTTTGAAACTGACAGACATGGCGTCTGCCGTAATTCTTGACTTTACTTCTTTTTTATATGAATCCCGGGACGAG
>JBJKSS010000399.1:0-2514 GCA_046703745.1 Spirochaetota bacterium | reverse complement strand
TCATAAAATCGAATTTAAGGCTTTCCGACATGCCCGCAAGGTTCGGCGGTGAGGAATTCGTCATCATGCTTCCCCAGACAAGCAGTGAAAATGCATACATTCTTTCTGAAAGGATCAGGAAAGTAATTGAGAATGAAAGACTCGGTCATTTAAGTGCCGGACTCGACGGGATAACAATTTCTATAGGTGTCAGCCACTGTAATAGCTCGGCATTTTTCGATATTGATACCCTGATAAGGCAGGCAGATGCGGCATTGTATGATTCCAAGCAAAATGGAAGAAACAGGACAACCGTATACAAGAATTAAATCGTTTTTCCCATTATTAATTGACAACTGATTCATAAAATGATAAAGGTATTGTTGACTTTTTACCGGGAATATCATTATTAATTTATATACTTAAAGCAACCCCGAATTATCGGGATTCCGATGAAATAATCGGGTTTTGGATCTGTATATTTATATGTATTTCCATGAGTTAAGCGGCCGATAATTGTTGTTTCAAGCTTAATTCTAGGGTTACATTGCATTATGATTACCCGTTTTTAAACCCAATAAAGGATTTTTTATGGCTAAAAGACTTACCAAACGAAATAAAGATAAAGAAAACCAGCCTTCAAAGCATTTTAATTTGAATATTTTTGCACTGGTTATTATAGTTTTGATCATTTTGACATTTGTTATTACCGGAAGTTCATGGCTCGGCATCGGAATATTCATGAAGGATGTCGGTAAAAAAATAGAAAAAAATCCGGACGGTACGGTATCCATTCCGGCGGATGCCCAGTCACCGCAGGCCAAACCGGGGCAGGATCTGTACATAGGCAAGGTTTTGGGCGAAGAGATAAAATTCGGTGTTGATGATGACTTTACCAGGAATTTTGAAAATATAAAAAGAAATCCGAATATGAATCCCTATGAAAAATACCAGATGACCCGCTATATTTTCAACCAGGCCATAGACCAGATTATAGGAATGCATGATGCATTGAAAATGAACATCAAGATAACAAGTGACAGTGATTATTTTATCAAGGAGATCGGTAAGAGGTTTTTTACCGATGCTGAAGGCGATATTGATTATGATTATATGAGAAAAAACAAGGCCGAGGTTAACAGGAAAGGCGCCACTATAATCAAGGATCTGATTTATGATATTTTCAGAAGGGATCATTTTATGGGGCTTCCCATTTCAAACGAAGAGCTTCTTGACAACTATAAAATGGATGATTCAAAAGTCAGGATAAACTTTATCAATATATCAAACAAGGACGTTGATATACAGGATGTTCTCAATTATTACAATAAAAATATTGCCCTTTACCGGAAGTATAAATTGATCAGGCTGGTTTTTAAAAACAGGGATGACGCCCAAAATGCATTGTTTGAAATTAAAAAGGATCCAACAAAATTCAATGATATAAGCAGGAAGCTCAAGGAAGAAAACAAGGCGAGCGTTGTTTATGATCCGGATTATTCATTTATCAATGATTTTGAGGATAAGAGCCTGCAGGATGCGGTTAAAAATACCCAGGTTCATACCGTCGGATCAAGCGTTGTTGATACCAAAATCGGTCCGATTGTTTTTTATGTTGATGATATGAAGGAAGCCAATTTCAGTTCGGATACGGATTATAACAAGATCAAGAACGATTATATCCAGAATAATATATCGGCTATTGAAAAGAACAATAAGGCCAAAGCCGAAGCCGTTTATGATTATGCGGTTAAAAACGGCCTTGATGCCGCTGCAAAGAAATTCAATGTTACCGTTGTTCCTTCAAAAACCGATATCAAGTTCATGGAGAATGATTTTGAAAACAACATGGAATTATACTTTGATTTTGATAAAACAGATGATGTCAATTTTGTCGTTTCATTGTTCAAATCCGATGCCGGCAAGGTAGTGCCTGTCAGGAAATATTCAGACGGTTATATGATCGCGGAGGTTATTAAAAAATCCATACCGACATATAATGATTTCGTCAATTCATTCGATTATCTGAATGAAAAATATTCAAGGCAGAAGTCCATGTTCCTTGAACAGGACTATTATGATCTGGCAAAGGAAAAATACAGGATAGTTGACAATTTTAAATACTGTATCACTCCGCAGATGTTTCTGCCTGAAAAAGGAACGGATCAGGACCAATAAGGAACTAATGGTGCTAAATGGATGAATACAAGATACTTAAACAGAAATCAAAAGATGATAATGACATACTTGTCATAAATGGTATTTATATTCATTCGAAATATTCACCGTTAAGCGAGGCCGATTCTGTCAAATTTGGCAAAAAAACCCTCATACTTGTTTTCGGGTTCGGCCTGGGGTATCATGTTAATAATATCCTGAAAAATAATCCCGAGAGTTTTATTATAGTTTATGAGCCGCTGAAGGAGATTTTTGACTGCATTAATCCTGAAGCGATTGATGGCAGGATTCTTTTTATCAATAAAATCGAATATTCCTCGATAAAGGATTTCCTCGAAAAAAAAAAAGGGTGTTTTC
>JBJKSS010000398.1:0-13887 GCA_046703745.1 Spirochaetota bacterium | reverse complement strand
AGGCCGGGTCATAGCCCGTCATCTTTCAAATCGATCGAGCTTTTGAAATCATCCACTTCGAATTTGAAGTCTTTTTTTGAATCCGATGTGGACTCGCTTACCGATATCGTTGCTTCCAGTTTGTCTTCCCTGTTGAAATTGAAGCCCGTTGTTTTATCGAGCAGTTTGTCGTCCAGATAACCATACGCTGTTTTGGTGTCAAGGTCATAAACTATTTTAAGCCGGTGGAATTTTTTGCTTTCGTCGCCTGACAGTCCGTATATATGGTTGTCCCTGTTTGTAAACCATTGATCCCCCCGGCTCCAGTAAAACCCGTAGACTTCTTTTTCAAAATTGACCTTCATCATAAGTGTGTTGCCGTAATACCAGTTTGAATTGCCAATGCTGAATACAAGTGATTCGCTCGATGCAAGATCGTCCCTGAAAGAAATTTCCATTGCAAATGAAGATACCCTGAATTCCCTTGAGGTTACCGAGTTTATGCTGTTGAGCCTGTTGGGATTGTATTTGCCTGAAAACTGCAGTGTGCCGTTTTTACATTCTAAAGATATGTCATCGTTTTTAGAAACCCGCGGCCACAAATCTGTGTTGAATGAATCAAAGCCGTCGGTGAAAATATAGGCGGGAATTTCAAAATTGTTCGAAACTGCAGACGCCGATGATGAGCTTGATGATCGGGGAACGGCTTCTTCTGTTTTTCCTGAAATCCTGTCCGCAATCCTTATTGCAGAATCATAAAGTTCGTCCGTGCTGCCACAGGAGATGTTGTCCCCGTAAACCGCCTCGCCCGTTGCCACGTTTAGAACCCTCACGTTTATGATGTATTTGTTTTCCAGTTTTGATACGCTTCCGATCAGAACGAGTTTTGCCTGCGTCAGCCTGCCGATTTCTTCAAGATCGCTTTTTTCAAAATCATCCGAGCTGGTAAGTTTGAGTTCATCGAATATCCTGTTTATCTGGGATCTTTCCACAACATCATACTTGTTGTTGCTGGCCATCGCAGAGGTAAGGGTCTCTGTTATCGTGTCCGCCGTTTTCGGATCTACATTTATGGCTTCCATTTTGAGTATCGCTATTTTGTCTTTTTTAACTTCCTTATCCTGCGAGAAGATTATTATGACCAGGAATGCAAGAAATATGACGGTAATGATTTTTATAATCGGCATGAAAAAAGCAGTGATGATTTTTCTTCCCATTTTAGTTTTCCTTAGGTGGAATAAATTATGGAAAATTTTATCACAATTTTACATGAAAAACAAATTTATAATTATTCGATTATGTAAAATTCGCCGATCACAACTACGGCAACCTGTCCGTTTTTAATGATCTGCCCTATTCCCCTGAAAGTCAGTCCGTTATTCTCCAGCACCTTAACGGCGATTACAGCCTCATCGCCCGGGAAAAGGCCGAACTGAAGAAGCGCGTCGTTCATTCTCGTTGCGCGAAGATTGACATGAGGCTCATCGATTATGACTGCTGTTTTCTTCGAAACGAAATAGTAGAGGCAGCAGAATAACTCCGAGATCATCTCGAGCTGGAGCACACCGGGATAAACCGGCTCTCCCGGGAAATGCCCTGCGAAAACCGGGTCGTCTTTCGAAATTTTTGTCGAGCCGGTGATGCATTGATTGGCAAGATCGACGCCGGTGATTCTTTCGAGGAAAACGAACGGTTCCCTGTTGGGGATTATTTTGTAAATATTGTTTTTTCCGTAATCGACTTTTTTCATGGTTGGAGAATCAAGGTCTACTATCGGTTTTTTCCTGAACTGCCTGGCGAGGTTTTCGAATCCCATTTTTTTACTCTCCTGCTTTGTGCTTGGTGGTATTTATATCAAAAAAAAACTCTGCATACAATGATTTATTCTTTAAACATTAATGATGAATTATATCAGCAATAAAACAATTGATATGAATCATTTTTATTGATATAATTATGCGTATCCGGAGTTATCATGAATGAAGATATAAAAAATGAGACTGAAAAGCTTGTCAGGAAGATAAGGGAAAATTTCAAAATAAAAAAAATTATTCTTTTTGGTTCCTATGCTTATGGAAAACCCGGTAATGACAGTGATATAGATTTATGTGTTATATCCGATGAAAATAAAAGAAAGTTAAATCTGATGAGAGAAATCAGATCGGCTTTAAGTTTTTCAAAATATCCTCTGGATATACTGGTGTACAAGCAGGAGGAATTCGATTACAGGGCGGATTCGAGCACAAGTATGGAAAATCAAATAAAAAGGCATGGAGTGGTTTTATATGAACAGCATTAAGGAGGCCAAAGAATGGTTTGATTATGCAAATCTGGATTTTCAATCGGCTGTATTTTTAAAATCAATGCTTCCCGTTCCTTATGAAATTATATGCTATCATTGTCAGCAATCAGCAGAAAAATTTTTAAAAGGCTTCCTGATTTTAAATAAGGTAGAAATAATCAGGACCCATGATTTGGTTCTGTTAAATAATAAATGTATGGAGATCGATGACAGTTTTCAATCAATAATGAGTGAATGCGAAAGCCTTACCGTATTTTCAATTCAATCACGCTATCCCGGAAATGTGGAAATAACGGAAGCCGACATGAATGAAGCGGTCGCCTTTTGTGAAAAAATAAAAAAATTTATGGAAGATAAATTTAATTTTCCCTGCTAATGTTTAACCAAAGTAAAAAATATCCGGCCGAATAGTTATCAATTTTTTATTTGACTAATAAATGATTATGAAGTATACAGAATTAATCAAATTAAGCAGGACAATTTAATTAATCTGAGTATATATGGTATTGATTTGAAAAATAATATTAATTGATGAGAGGGATTAATGAATAAAAAGCATGAGTTTAGAATGAAGGTCAGATATATTGATGTTGACGGCATGAAAATCGTTCATAATTCCAGATATTTTGTTTATTTCGAAGAGGCAAGGCTTGATCTTGTAGAAAAAGAGAATTATCCTTATAAGCAGATAGAAGACGACGGTTTTATCGTTCCGATTTCAGAAAGCAGGATTTTCTATAAAAAATCAATTTATTACGGCGAAGAAGTAGCCGTTATTACCTGGCTGGAATATTTAAAAAATTTTAGTATGAAATTCAAATACAAGATTGTCAAGGATGATGGTGCAATAGCCTGCGAAGGATATACTATTCATGCTTTTATTAAAACCGACACAATGGATTTTATCGAGCTGCCTGAAAAACTTAAAGATATACTGATAAAATATGTTGAGAATAGTTGAAGATAAAAGAATCTTGAAAACTTTTGAATTATTCATAAGAGGAGTTTCAAATTGAAAGCGGATTATGATGTAATAATAATCGGAGCCGGGCCGGCCGGAGCAAGCTGTGCCAGGCATCTGGTTGAAAATGGGCTTAAGACTTTAATAATTGAAAAATGTAATTTGCCCAGATATAAATGCTGCACGGGCTTATTAAGCGACAGATCGATAAATTTTATAAAAGAAAATTTTGGTGAAATACCGGACTCTATTTTTTGTAAAAACACGCTGTTTAATTTCAAATTTTCCAAAACCGGGATATCATTTGTAGATGATCCGTATTCAATATGGACAAAAACATACAGGAAAGAGCTGGATTTTTGGCTGATAAAAAAATCGAAATCCGAGGTTTTGACCCGTTGCATGTACAAAAACCATGAACATGAGAATGATTTGATTAAAGTACGCTGCGTTATTGGAAATAAAGAAATAATCTGCAACTGCAAATATCTGATTGGCGCAGACGGGGGAAACTCTGTATTGAGAAAGAATATCGATGGAAATTTTTCAAGCCAGGAATTGATATTTGCCTATCAAATATTGTATGAAGGAAAATCGGATTTGGAAGAAAATTGTTTGTACTATTTAACCGGAAAAAAATTTTCTCAGGAATTCGGGTGGTTTAATTATGAGGACGATCTTATAACGGTGGGTACTTCCTATTATATGAATAATAAAAATAATAATTATCTGGAAATTATTTTAAATAAATTAAAGGATGAATATAATTTTACATCCGATAAAGAAGTCAGGCGGGAAGGATGTTTTGTTGATGTCAGAAAAATTGATGATAAATTTTATTTCGGTAATGATAAAAATGTATTGCTGATCGGGGAAGCATCCGGATTGTTGACATGCTTTTCCGAAGGAATATCTTCTGCTTTAATCTCCGGCAAAATGGCAGCCAGGTCAATTTTAACCGATAAAATGAATAAAGAGCTAATAGATGATTATATTGAAAAGGTAGATAATGAGAAAAAATATGTTATAAATACCTGGAATAGCCTTTGATTTTAAAATTAATTACAGGGTTGAATTATTTAAATGCTGCATATTGAATTTTTTGTCCTGGGATTTTTGATAGCCATTTCATTGTTTAATATTATCGCTTTTTTGGGCAGAAGAAACGATATAAGTATTTTTGCTTTTTCTTTGTTGACTTTATCGTATGCATTTGTCCTTTTTTACAGGATGATTTTGCCTGCAATTGGCAATGACAGTAATTTTTTGAAAAATATATTTGATGTAATATCCATTTTTTGGATATCGGGATCCACGGCGTTATTTTTTCATTACACATTCAACCTGAAAAAAATTTTTATTTTCACTGTAAGCTATTATATTGCCTTGATTGTAATTGGTGCGTTTTTATTTATGTCCTGTATTTTTAACCTTTTTTACCCGTTTATTTATATAATTTTCAATATAAGTGCCGCTTTTTATGCTTTTATCTTTCTGGTTTTGGTTTTGATTCAAATATATAAACTTGAACAATTTAAAAAATTAAAAAACAAATTAATTATTTTGGGTTTTATCGTGATGTTATCAAGTATGTCTATTCTTTCAATAATATGGGCACTTAAGATTGAGGTCTCTGTATTTTTTTCATATTCTCCCTTTTTGTTTATGGTTATTATAGTTACTTATGCCCTTACTGATAATTTTAACCGGGAACATCGTGACCTGATCGATCTTAAAAACACCCTGGAATCCAGGGTTAACGAGCGTACCCGTGAATTGCAGATCGCCAAAACGGAGATCGAGGAGAAAGAAAAACATAAAACCAGTTTCTTCATCAATTTTGCGCATGAGACCAAAACTCCATTGACGCTGATAGGCAATTATCTGGACAAGCTGGAGAATTATCTAAAGAGCAAACCGGCAGACATGGAGGTGAACAGGAGCCTTGACATCATTCTCAATAATTACGAAAGAATGCAGAGGGACATAGTTAATTTCCTCGATGTTGAAAAACTTTTGAAGGGAAGAATGCTTTACAATCATGGTACGGTGACGGACATAAAGCAGACTATCCTGCAAAAAATCGAGCTTTTTGCTGAAAACGCCGGAATGAAAAACATATCTGTAAAATATTCCCTTGAAGATGCCTGTGTTAAAATCGATCCTTTTGCATTCGACAGGATCATAAACAACCTGCTGGACAATGCGGTGAGGTACAACAGGCAAAACGGCAGTATAAACATCGATTTGAAAGTTGAAAATGCCGGAGTGATTCTTAAAATCAGCGACACCGGCATAGGCATGAGCAAAAAACAGCTGGAAGATATGTTCGAGCCCTTCCGCCAGATGTCGCTTGAGAAATCAAATCTCCAGGGAATGGGAGTGGGTTTAAGCATAGTACGGGAGATTGTAAAACAGGCAGATGGCGAAATACATGTTGAAAGCAGGAAGAATAATGGCACGTCTTTTACAGTCATGTTTAAGGCGTCCGGTAAAAAGGCGGTAAAGCCTCCGGCTGCCGGGACAAACAGAATTATTGCACATGGGAATACGGTCTTGCTGCCTGAAAAGACATTTAAAAAGGATCAACCGGTACTCTTGATTGTGGAGGACAATCCTGAATTACTGTCGTACCTTCAGTCGGAATTGTATGAACTGTTCAACATTTATACAGCTGTGGGTGGTCAGAATGCATTGGAAAAGATCAAAAGCACTCCAAAGCCGGATATAATTGTATCTGACATCATGATGGACGGCATGGATGGGTACGAGTTTTGCCGGAGAATCAGGAAGAGTAAAAAGTATAATAATGTGCCTTTCATTTTTCTTACAGCAAAAACAACGGATGAAGACAGAAAGCTCGGCTACATCAGGGGCGCGGACGACTATATAACCAAGCCGTTCAAAATAGGGGAGCTGTACCTCAAAATCGAAAAAATCCTCGAGAGAAAACCCAGAATCATCAGGGAATTGAGGCAAAAAAGGCAGCAAGGCCTTAAAAGTAAATTCAAACAGTTTAATATAACGGCCCAGGAGCAAAAAATTATTCTACTTTTAAAGAACGGGATGGAAAACAAGGAAATGTCGAAGGAATTAAAGCTGTCCGAGAGTACAATAAGAAACCATATGCACAATATTTTTTTCAAGACGCGTGTAAAGACCCGCATAGAGCTCAATAAACTGTTCAATTAATCATACAGAACAAAAATTCTATATACAATTATCCCTCTACATGATATCAATATCCAAAACAAAACAATATCCGGGCAAATTTATCCTTAAAAAAATACCAAGAAAGTAAAATCGATTTTCATTAAAAATAAGACGGAGATAGAGTAATGTTCTTTCCGGGAGAAAATTTTCATGACGTTAACAGGAAGCAGCCTGAAAACGATCAGAGGGTCATTGCATATAACAGCAAGCTTGACAGATGCATCGAATGCATCTACAAAAATGGAAAATTTTATGAGAAAGACAATGTGCTTGAAAATATAACCGGATGGAAAGAGATTAATAACAATATTACATTTTAATAAGGGTCATGAAATAATGAATGCTGTTACAACTGTTTATACCATTGAACAATTAAAATCAAGAAATCCTGCCGCATTTACACGGCTCTACAGGGAATATAAGGATAAAGTTTATTCTTTTTTGCTTATAAAATCAAACGGAAATGCCCAGGCTGCCGAAGATGTGTTATGCGACACTTTTCATTCTGCATTAAAAACCTCTCACAAGCTTAAAAATATAAAAAACATCTATGGATGGCTCCTGCAAATTGCCTCAAGAAGGCTTGCCGATTATTTCAAAAAAATTTACAGGGAAAAAGAGATGTTCGAAGATTTTTGCGATAATATCGAGGCGCAGGACTCTCTTGAAGACAGGGTGTTTTTACAACAAAAGGTTATCCTGCTTAAGCAGGCTTTTGATTGTCTGAATGAAAGGCATCAAACTGTTATCAGATTGAAATATATTGAAAATAAAAGTTTGAAAGAAATCTGCATGAAGATCAATAAAAATCCCGAGGCTGCCTGCAACATACTCGCAAGGGCAAGAAAGGCATTGAGAAAAAAATTGAGTGAAGCCGTTAGATAATTCACTTTGCCCTGCATAAAGACCGGCAAAACAAGTTGATAAAACCTGACATGAAAATCATTGAAATAAAAATGGGAAAGAGCTGCCACAAGCTATCGCATATGCTGGACAAGCTTTTAACTTATCAAAAATATTTTGAATAAGTTAATATTAATTTTCAGGCAATCTTAAGATTGTCAAAATAATAATGGTTTAGTAATTTCAAGTTCATTCTGTGCGGTTTTAAAATCACTATCTGCTTTTTTTAGCCACTTTTTGAGTGATTCCTTCTTCCATAGCATTTCTTACAATGCTTCCGGCCTTGTCTTTGTAATAATCAATTTCGTTTTTCTGTTTCAGGATAATGTCGGCGTCGATCAAATTGATGGCAAGATTGCGCCTGATTAGTGTTGATAATTTGATTTTTTTTCTCTGAGATATTTTATTTTTCAATACGATTAAAAGATCGTAATTGCTGTCTTTATTGTAGTCATTTCTGGCGCGGGATCCGAATAAAATGAATCTTTGGAACTCGACATCATGAATGGAATTGATAATGATTTTTTTCAGCCTGTCATTTTTCAAATTTAAATCCGATAAGATTAATATAACCTATTTAAGACAATTTTCAAGACTTTTTACAGTATGTTCCTTTCAAAATACAGCTGATAAATTTTTTGTAATTTTTAGTAAATTAACAGTATTTGCACGGTCTATTAAAAAAATTACATTTTTTTTAAAATTAATATTGTTTTTTAACCAGGTATATATTACACTGATTAGCATTACACCGATTCGCATTACACCGATTCGCACGGATTATTACACGGATTCGCACGGATTGTTACACCGATTCGCACGGATTATTACACCGATTCGCACGGATTATTACACCGATTCGCACGGATTGTTACACGGATTCGCACGGATTGTTACACGGATTCGCATTACACCGATTCGCACGGATTGTTACACCGATTCGCATTACACCGATGCGCACCGATTATTACCGATGGGCACCGATTATTACCGATGCGCACCGATTATTACCGATGCGCACCGATTATTACCGAAGCGCACCGATTATTACCGATGCGCACCGATTATTACCGATGCGCACCGATTATCCCGATAAATCGGGACGATTAGCACGGATTACACGGAGTCGCATGGATTGTACGGGGGTCACTGTTGAATCAGAACCGAACGAAATCGGTGTAATCAGACAAAATCGGTGCTAATCTGTGTAACAGAGGCGCACTGATTACCAGAACCAGCGAAATCAGTGTAATCTGCCAAAATCAGTGTCAATCAGTGGCACAGATTTTAAGTTGGTATAAAAAAAATAAAAATTTTTTTTAAAAAAAACGATAGATTTTGCGATCTCGAGCGATATATATGTGTGGGGTCGTTTTATTATTATTCAAAGCATAAGGAATAAATATATATTTTGATGCATTAAAAGGAGCCGTGATGAAACGCTTAGGAATATTTGTTATTGTTTTAATATTTGCAGTATTAAATTTACATATTTATGGTGATGATGCAGCACCTGTTTATTTTAACTGGTTGAGAAGTGCACAGATTAGTCAATCAAGGGTACCGGCTGGTATAAGAACTAATGAAATTATCCCTGGTTTGGAAAGCATTTTTTATAATAAAATGACACCGGAAGCAAGAACAAATAATGATTTTATCGGCTATGGCGATGATCAAACATATTATTTTGATCCATCAAATGCAGAAGAAAAAAAATCGGGTGAAGATTATATATGTTTTAGTAATATTTATGGATCAGGTCATTATTGGTGGCGTTTAAGATGTTCCTACGCTCCATATGATATTAATTTAGGTTGTCTTTATGCTGCATATAGAATCCGATGTTATATTGATATAATCGTTAATTCCAATAATGTTTTTAGGAAAAGAGTTGCTAATGTACAAGTACCGGGTGTTGATAAATATGGTGAATGCTATTGGCCTTATTTAACTGATGATCGTAAGGATTCCTATAATGATGAACGTGATAATTATAGAAGTCTATGGCATCCTCAAGATTTCGAGAATTTAAATTATTCTTTGTCGTTGGATCAAAACAAGCCAATGATTAGTTCTAATATATTTGATATTTCCCCTCCAGATAGTTATGTCGATGTTCAATTTAATGATGATGTTAAAATTATTGCTGGGGCTTGGGACTTTGGTACTACATGCCCTCCGTATTGGGACGAAACAACTAAAGAATATTTATTTTTCAAAGCGCGCTCTCCTCTTCCCAAGATATTGCAATCAGTCCAAAGACAATTTGATGCCACAGAAAACAATGCACCTCAAATAAGCAGAGTAAACGATTTTGATATTACAACTTATTGTTATGTCAAGGCATTATATTTGAGATTTTATAAATATAACGGACAGCAATATCAATATGTAGGCAATATCAGTGATCCTTATTACAACAAGGATGCAATCAGTTATATAGACGAAAATAACAGCGGGATTAAAGACCTTCAGGTTACCAATATAGAGCAGGGAAAAAACGTAAGATTTTCCCATGAAGGCAAGTACATGATGATTTTGTCATGCATAGATAAATTTAACAAGATGTATGTATTTGAGCCTGTATATTACATCATTGACAAAACAGTCCCTTCAATTGTAAGTAATGATCCGGTTAATCATCCTCTTGTTGCACAAAGCAGGTATTTGATAAACTCTCCGGTTATCGTTGATTTAAGCAAAGCAACGATAAATGATTATTATGATAACACCATTAATTCTACAATTAACTATAGCGATAATAACACTCTCCTTAAAAATATCTATGTCAAATTAAGAAGTGAATTTGAAGCTGAAAGTTTATACAAAATAATAAATGATCCTGACAAAACTCAAAAATACAATTTAACTTTTGATCCTGTAAATAGGCAGATAAATATTTTAAATAATAACAAGTGGGTATATATCAGTAATATTTATTTGGAGGATAATGCGGGCAATAAGAATTGTTTAATTACAAATAAAAATTATATATGGGTGAGCGGAGAACCCAAGGTAACGTTAAATATCAGCAATGTCATAGCCGATGATAATCAGAATAACTATTATATAAACAAAAAGAAATATTTGTATTTTAATATATCAGATCCTTTAAGCATAAACGTAAATGATATTAAAATCAACGGCTCAAGTATATCGGATGATAAATATTATTATCAGGCTTTACAGGATGGAAATTTTTTGCTGGTAGTAGATATAGGCAGTACGACAATACCTGACGGTAATTTTACTGTTAATGTAGATTTGCAGGATGATGCCGGAATTAAAAATACAAAAACCAATACTTTTAATTTGATCCTGGATGATAATAAGCCGGCATTAACAGCATCACTGAATGATAATCCTCTTTACAATTATTGTATGGCCAATATTAATAAAACAGGGATTTTAAATATAAATGTCAATGATGCAAATTTCAGCAAGGTTGAATTATTGTTTAACTCAAATTCAGACACAAGACAAAAAGATGTCATAATTGACACCAATAACACAACATATAGTTTAACAAAAGCTGAAGATGTTCAGACTGAAAATCTCACGATGAATATTATTGCATATGACAAGGCGGGTAATGTTTCTTCCATAAATAATGTTCATCTTAGACTGGTTGATGACAGCAATCCTCCAAAAATAATCGCTACTCAGGATACCGAGAATCCGTGGCGTTATTACATTGAGGTAACAGACAAGGATTTTTTCATAAAAAATATTTACATCAAGGATATTGTTCCTGCCGATACAGCCAATGTAGCAGCGAGTGATTTTGGTGATATCCCGCCAGCAGCAACAGCGGCTGATTGGAGTATAATTGGACAAAACACATTATCTTTCAGTAAAAATATAGATATAATGCCGGGGCATGCCGTATGTATAATTGCTCAGGATATATGGGGCAATGAAACCATCCCCGGGGTAATATTGGTAAACGGCCAATCGTTATTTACCGAAATCGATAAAGAGGCTGACCTGGATAAACCGGAAATAAACTGGAATTTGTCCGGGGATGTATTGATAAAGACGGATATTACGGTAGGAACAGGACAAACGCTGAGAATTACAACAAATACTGTAGCACCTACAACACTGAGATTTGATAACTCTACCGGAAAAAAATATAAAATTATAAACAATGGTGGTACCATAATATTTGATACAACCGATAATAATATCATTTGCAACAGTGCCGGTGATAACAATAAAGGCTACAACTGGTTTGGAATAATAAATCAATCCGGTGAAATACAATTCAATAACACAGATAACCGAATATTCTTCAAGGATGCTGTTTGCCCCTTGACATTCGTTGATCCTGCAACAAATCTTAGTTTAAGCAATATTGAGTTTAGAGACAGTAAAACGGGAGTTCATTTTATAGATCAATCTAACAATTATCATGATCTGACTATTGATAATATAAATTTCATAAACATGATTTATGGAGTTAAATTCGATTTTGATACTGACGAGAACATAGATTCTTATCTCCAGGGATACCCGCATTTAAAAGACAGCAATATAACGATTGACAATATTGTCAGAGCTCATGTGTACTGCCCGGTTAATGGACTTGTCAATTTTACAAATTATAATATAGCCCCTGTACTGAAAGATGTTGGCATAACCGGAGATCCAAGAATAGGAAATACATTGTCAATTAATTATACCTATATTGATACTGATACTCAGGATTTGGCAGACACTAAATATCAATGGTATATTTCCAGTAACGAGCAGGGACCGTATAGACCGATAGCCGAAGCCATTAATAAAGACTGGACTGTAAGCAAGGGAGATAACAATAGCTGGATAAGGATAAGGGTTATACCGAAGGACTCAAAAGGTGGATCCGGAAACGCATATTACAGCGACCCTGTCCAGATTATTAATACACCACCTTTGGCATCCAATTTGTCAACAACAATCACTCCGGCAGATCCGGATAATGAGGCAAGTATCTACAGTACATTAACAGCCAAATTCGATTTCAATGATCCTGATGGTGACACGGCCGGTGCACCAATATATAAATGGTTTATTATTGATAATAACACGGTACCTGCCGATGGGTCGGGCATTGAAATACAGGAAAATTCTAATAATTATATAATACCCGGGAATATAGAATATGCAGGTAAATGGATATACTTTGGGGTAATACCTGTTGATCAGTATGGATTACAGGGTAATATTGTATACAGCAGTCCGGTTAAATTAAAGGATCTGGTTGTTCCTGTAATAACAAATACAAGCATAAGCGGAACGCCCAAAATCGGCCAAATATTGACCGGAGGATATGTCATGGTGCCGACTAACGCAGATACATCCAAATTTTTATACAAGTGGTATATGTCAGATTCAAAAGATGGAAATTATACTGAAATTACAGGCTATGAGGATCAAATTGCTCTTACCATATCAAGCAGTTTTGAAGAAAAGTGGATTTGTTTCGAGGTAACGCCGGTAAATGAAAAAGATCAGGCAGGAATTTCGGTAAAGAGTGATCCTGTTTATATTCCATATACACCAGCAACAGTTACAAATGTTCAAATAAAAGTTAATACGATTGCACCGAATACTGGTAATATCCCAATACCTGGCAACCAATTGGAAGGGACTTTCACTCATGATAATTATATTGATGTGGATGGTTCATCATATCAATGGTATTCTTCCTCTTCATCAGACGGAGATTACACACCTATAAGCGGTGCTACGGGAAGAACTTTAATAATTACTACGGACATGATGAGTGGATTGTTTGTAAAATTGGAAGTTACACCAAAAAAAATCGGAGACAACAGGTTAGGGCAGCCAGTTACAAGTGATCCTTTCCAATTGTGTAAATTAACACAAGTGTCCGGTTCAAGATCATATACTACTGCTGGGACTTATTCATTAAGATTTAGTACTGATTCAGAATATAGTATAAGTTATCCAGGATTATCTAATATAAATGCAACGATAACACTTCTTGGCGCAGGCGGCGGAGGAGGTGCTGGCGGCTCAGCGAAGATCAATAATTATCTCTATAATCCACAAGGTGTGCTTGGCGGCGGCGGCGGTGGCGGCGGCGGCGGACATTTACAAAACGTTAATGTTAAATTGGATGAGAAAACTTCCTATGTTATAGTAGCCGGGAAAGGAGGCCAAGGTGAACCTGCTGCCCATGATGAAGTTAGCGGAGGTTATGGAGGAAATGGGCAAGCATCTGAATTTTATTATTTACAATATGATAATAACAATAACCAAATTAAAATAGATTATAGTGCCGCTCCCGGCCAGGGAGGCCAGGGAGCATGGTTCGAAACTTCTATACAGCATATTTCATATGGTAATAGCGGTTATGATTTTACGGTATATGTTACAGAGAACGGCATAGGCGGCGCCGGTTATAATCCGGGTCAAACCGGGTTTCTGAATAATAATGAGAAGTATTATGGCGGCGGCGGCGGCAGTTCACAAGCCGGCGGTACAGGAGGATCCGGTGGAGGAGGTGCAGTGGAGCATA
>JBJKSS010000397.1:0-3475 GCA_046703745.1 Spirochaetota bacterium | reverse complement strand
CCATAAAGGAAATACCTGCAGAGGCCGAGTTGAAGAGCCACAAATTGCTTCTCAGGGGCGGCTACATCAAGCAGGTGAGCGCCGGGGTGTTTTCCTATCTGCCTGTGGCGGTAAAGGTTCTTAATAAAATCGGGAACATTATAAGGGAGGAGATGAATGCCGTCGGTGGCTTCGAGGTAAACCTGCCTGTTACCATGCCTGCAACTCTGTGGATGGAAACCGGCAGGTACCAGGATATCGGCGATGAAATGCTCCGGTTCACAGACAGGACAGGCAGGAAAATGGTACTCGGCATGACCCATGAGGAGGCCGTCACGGATATGGCAAGGTACACCGTTAATTCCTACAAGCAATTGCCGTTCATGCTCTACCAAATACAGACGAAATTCAGGGACGAGCCGAGGGTCAGGGGCGGCCTCATCAGGGTAAGGGAATTCGTCATGAAGGATGCCTATTCTTTTCACAGGGATCAGGACGATTTGAATGAATATTACAAGAAGGTTTTCGATGCCTATTTGAAGCTCTACAAACGCTGCGGCCTGCCTGTAATTTCTGTCTCGTCCGATGTCGGCATGATGGGAGGAAGCGGTGCCGATGAATTCATGGCTCTCGCAGAAAGCGGTGAGGATACCCTGATTCTGTGCGGGAACTGCGGCTACAGGGCAAACAGGGAAGTCGCCAGGGCAAGACGCGATTATATAAAGGAAGAGATGCTTGTTACTGAAGAGGTACTGACCGAAAATCTGAAATCAATTGAAGAGGTCGCCGGCTATCTGAATATCAAGCCGGAACAGACGCTCAAAGCCGTAATATACAGTGTTGACGGCAGGCTCGTAATGTGTGTGATCCGCGGCGATCTCGAGATAAACGAGACAAAGCTTAAAAATTATCTGAAGGTTAAAAATCTCGTTTTTGCGTCCGATGAAGAATTATCCGCTGCGGACATTGTCCCCGGTTATGTTTCGCCCGTTGGCCTGAATGGTTTCAGGCTAATAGTCGACGAATCAGCGGCACATTCTTCCAACCTCACGGGCGGTGCCAATAAAAAGGATTACCATGTCAAAAACCTGAATTACGGGAGGGATTACAACTCCGATGAAGTTGCCGACATATCGAGCGTGAGGGAAGGTGAATGCTGCCCCGACTGCGCAGGTCCGCTTAAAATTACCAGAGGCATTGAGGTCGGCAATATTTTCAAGCTCGGCACAAAGTATTCCAAAACAATGGGGGCAAAATACCTTGATGAAAACGGCGCAAGCAGGGATATCATCATGGGCTGTTATGGCATCGGCGTGGGAAGGCTCATGGCATCTGTTGTCGAGGTTCTTGCCGAAGAAAAGAAAATAATCTGGCCCGTTTCGATCGCTCCTTTTGAAGTGGAAATAATAGAGATCGGAGCGGACAAGGACGAGGAAGTACGAAAGAATGCAAGTAAAATATACGGCTCGCTGCTTGATGAATCGTTTGATGTGCTGTATGACGACAGGAGCGCTTCTCCGGGCATAAAATTCAACGATGCCGACCTTATAGGCAGCCCCATCAGGATCAATATCGGGTCAAAATCCCTCAAAAGCGGAGGCGCAGAGGTCATCGTCGGTGAAAACGACCCGGAAATTATTCCGCTGGAAAAACTTGTTGAAGAATTAAAAAAAATCAAGAAAAATCTTTACTCAAAGCTGAATTAAATTTAAAATTACTCATATTGTAAAAGTGGAGAATGCATTATGACAAGACCAATGATATTGGCACAAAGCGGCTGGTATCCATCCGGCAATGATGCATGCAGGAAAGAGATTGAGGATTTTATCGATGAGGATGTTTTCCTTGAGGGGAGGACTCCCGTATCCTGCATCGTGCCGCATGCCGGCTGGTTTTTTTGCGGACACCTTTCGGTCAACTGCATAAAGCTCCTGAAGGAAAAAAACGGCGACATAAACAACGTCGTCATTTTCGGCGGCCATCTCGGTGAATCAAACCTTGCAATACTTGAAACTTTCGATTTTGCCGAAACGCCTTTCGGCAGGCTGTCGAACAACAGGGACCTGATCGAACTTTTGAAAAATGATGAAAGGGTGCAGCTCGTTGATTATCTCAGGGACAATACTATTGAAATCGTTTTGCCGATTGTAAATTATTTTTTTGGCAGTAAAGTCCGGATAACTGCCATTTACCTGCCGCCAAGCATTAAAACGGCCGAACTGCTCGGCAAGATTCACGATGCACTGGGTGCAAGTTCCGTATTCATCGGGTCGACCGACCTGACCCACTTCGGGCCGAATTATGGTTTTACCAGCCATGATAATTCGATGCCGCCTGTCGAATGGGTTAAGAATGTCAACGACAAAAAATATGTTGATCTTCTCCTTGCAATGAAGGGCAGCGAATCGGTCGATTATGCACTGAAAAACAGGGCCGCATGCTCGGCAGGGGCCGCATTCGGTGCTTTGACGCTTGCAAAATTAAGCGGGGTCAATGATGGATTGCTCGTCGGCTACAGCACGAGTTATGACAGGCACAGGGATACAAGTTTTGTCGGTTATGCAGGTATAATGTATTGACAGTGCTCTTTAGCAGGCATGAACTCTTTTGATGGTTCCCGTATTATGTGCCTGTTTCTTGATTATTAATTTTTTGCCGGTCTTTTTTTTCTTTTGAATGAGAGGGCTCGATTTTTCCAGGATATTCAGAAGGTATTCATATAATTCGCTGATCTGCTTTTTATATTTTTTCAGCCTGTTTACAGCTTCAATTTTTTGTTCATTGACGGTGCCAGTTTTATTCTTCAAAATGATTTCGCCGCCCACGCTGTGATTGAGTTTTATGAATATTATTTTTTCAAGTTTTTTAAAGCATGACTGATTTAACAGGTTGATTTCATTCCACATGTCAGCGGTCTGTATGAGCATTTGCAGCACGGAAGCGATTGATTTTAATGAAGCCTCGTATGCCTTTTTGTTGTTGAATTTGGAAATATAATACGGAATTTCCCTGAATATGACAAATGCATCCCTGAAGCAATTGGCCTTGAATTTCCTGTTTATTTCATTTATTGCGAGATACACCTCGTCTTCCCTTGTCATGTTGGTAAGATATTCAATGTCATCATGGAGGCCGGTTATTATATCAACCCCGTCTTCAAATATGTCCAGAAGATCAAGGTTGTGATCCATTATCTTGTTGTTTTTCAGTTTTAACAAGACTGTCTTTGCTCCGTATTTTTTCCGGATTATCACCTCGTGTTTTCTTGAGCTGTCGATGTTTTTAAAACCCGCGCCTTCCATTCTCAGGGGGTTGACGGTTTTTTTCATCAGGAGGAATATCTTGTTTTTAAGCAGTATCTTGCGGATGTTTTCTATGTCCCTGGGGCTGCCTTTCCTGTTTGTGTCCACGATCAGGACGAATTCAATGTTGTTTGTTTCGGATTTCAGGGACTGTTTGCCTCCCCTGAATTTCACATATTCGCTCAGGACGATAT
>JBJKSS010000396.1:0-15075 GCA_046703745.1 Spirochaetota bacterium | reverse complement strand
TTGATTATCGGATGAAGAATATCCGAAACCTGATGCGGCTGTATCTTGCTTATAATGAATTTTTCATCGATAATTTTTTTTGACAAAAGGTAAAGCAGTGACTTCAACTCGGCTTGAGTCGATTTTGTCATAACGGAGCTTTGCTCTATTATCCATAATTTACCCTGTTCGATGGTAAATTTTATCTCCCTGATTTCCTTGAAATGGCATTCTATATCATCGGCGATTTTATCAAACTGCGTCTTGTACTTTTTTTCAATATTTTCAATGGAATTTTCCTCTTCGGCCGCATTCTTACCGTCAAACTGGTCCTGGAAAAACATCCCCTGTATATTCTTGTCTCCTGTTATAATATCCCTTGAAAAAAATTTACCCGAATAGGAGTCCTTTCCGTAATTTCCATAAACCATCGGCTGGATGAGTATAGCCGTATCTTCATCATCCATTTCTTCGGAATTAAGGAACACTGATATTCTCCTCATCAGGAAATCCAGCTGGGAAAATGCATCTTCAAAAAATTCCTTCGGCAATATGGCTCTTGCATCATCGACTATTTTTTTGTAATCTTCTGTTGTTTCAGATTTGTTGATTTTATCGAGGAATTTGTTCAACGGCTCTATTTTTTCAGTATCGCTTCCATATTTTTTTATAAACAGATTTATCACGCTTTTTATGAGTATTGCAGCATATTCATGATAGGCAAAATTTTCACCCACAATTTTCTTGAATCCCTCGATCGTTTTGTCCGTCAATCCCACATTATGAATCGACGGAAAATCTATGATTTCCAGTGAAGGACTGATTACAAGCTTCAATGTTGCGGGGTTTTCTTCGGAATTGAAGTTTTTTCCCGTTTCCTTCTCAACCTGTTTGATAAAATCCTTGTAATCTGTCGTTAATTCAAGCTGTTCTGCCTCTATTTTTGAAGCTATATTCGAATTAATTATTGCTCCCGGCAGGATCGGCATTTTAAGCTGGGCCAGTTCAATGGCACGTTTTCCCCTTATACCGATTTTTCCGGAATCATAATCTTTCGGAAACTCCGTTTTGGAAAAGTAATATATATCTTTATTGTTCATTATATCTATCTCCTTATATTCTCAGTAATTAAAACAATTGCAGTACCTGCCCGGGACTGCCCTTTAAAAAGGCTTCGAATTTGGGGCTTGCTCCCTGAGCCAGGTACCTTCGTAATTTGGAAACATCCTTGAATTCCTCTCCGAGAAGACTGAAAAAAATCATGGTTCCGAATTTAACCTTGCCCCATTTAAAAAGGGTGTTAAGGTCGTTTATCTGCTCATTGTCATAAAAAACGAGCACCTCGATCTCGGGATATTTTGTTTCATACGATTCAATTATTTTTTTCCAGGCTTCAACATTACCGTTGTGGAATAATTCGTTTGCAACAGTAATACCATATTTAGGTGACAATTTTCTCTTTGCAGGTGATACAGGCTGCTGTTGTGAAACAGTTTTTGCTTTTTCCTGAGGTTCAGCCGGTTTTGATACAGGCAAAGGAGCGGGTTTTTGAAATCCCAGTACATCGGATTTAAATGAAGAACCGTTTTTGACTTTTTTGCCGTATAGTAAGTCAATAAAGGATTTTACTGCCTGTTTTGCAGTATCCATATCGAATTCCTTGCCGTAAAAACCCGCATATATATTGATAAGCTCGTTTTCCTTTATCCCGCTGCTTAGAACCTCAAAGCTTTCGGGACTTTTGGGATTTATAAGAGTAGGGCCCAATTGGGGGTGATAGTAAACGATGACAATATCTACCGCATTCCAATCCTTTATTTCATCCACAATATCATTTGTTTTTTCTGTATAATTTGATTTGATGTTAAACGATTCAAAATAATATTTAAATTTGTCAACCAGTAACACATTTACAATTGCCGGTATCTGAAACGCCTTGATTTGGTTGGAATTCAATGCATTGTTCAGGACATCAGCCAGATTGTAATATTTTTCACAGGCACTTATAAATGCATTAACGGTCTTAAAATGTTTCAACGCCTGATTAAAACCGCTTCTTGTGCTTAAAAAATTCAAGTCATTATTCATTTGTTTTCTCCGGATAATAAAGAATTGGAATAACAAGGGGATTTATGAATATTAATTTTTTCGCTCCCCTATGATTTAAATCAGATATTCAATGATATAATACCTGATTATTATCAAATAGGGCTGTCATAATGACAGCCCTATTTTTGTTTGTTTTTTTAATAATTATATTTCTGTTAATCCATCCGAATCTTTCGTAACATCAACAATTCCTTCCGGTTCTTTTGATGTACTTCCGCCATAGATGCTTTCGGTTGTTTCTGCCTTGTATTCTGATGCAGACATGAATGTCTGGTCTATGTCTGCCCTGACGGTAGACCTTCTTCTTGAATAAGAAGCAAATGCAGCATCCATGAATCCCTTACTTACACCATGGAGGAATTCATTCAAAACATTTGCCATAGAATTCAATGTGTATTTTTTCCTTTTGATAGATGTTATATCGATATCAAGAACAATACCTGGCTGGATATGGTATGGATTGATGTTGTATTCATACCTGTTGAACTGCTGGAAGAGGAAATTTAGCCTGTCTTCAACTGCAACCCTTTCAATCGGATTCTGATTTTCAAAGGTTTTTATCAATTTTTCCTTCATGAGGATCAATTTTTGTTTTACCTTTGTTTTTTCATAAATATATGATCTGTTGAATTTCTGAACTTCTGTGTCTTCAGGTTCAATGAAGCTTATTTCGTCCCATGCCTGCGCAGTAGCACTATAATCTTCAGTTTTGAGGCCGAATTTGATCTTTTTCTTGTCTATCCTTGACTGAAGCTTGTTTGCAAGATCGATAAAATCAAGTTTCTTTTTTTTGGTTCTGTACAAATCATCGACTATGTCCCATAACCTGTTAACTTCTTTCTTGAAAGCATCGTATTGTTTGTCGTAAGCTCCTCTTTCGGCCATTAATTGTTCCTGGTCGAAATAAGTCAGTCTTATGGAGTATCTTTCATCGGGTAATTGTGTTACATCAGTTTCTTCATATTCCCTTATTATGCAATCTCTTGCATTTTTGAGGTTTTCGATGAACTGATAACCCATTTTTGAGGTATCAAGGATACTTGTTATAGAATTGATTGCCGTATTGAAACCCCTGTTCCTTATATTTTCGGTATCAATGATTTTCTTGATGTTTTCTCTTATATTCAAGGAATCATATTCTGCCATCGGGATTTCAGCTCTTAATCCTTCGATTTTTTCCATTACCGTTTTGGCAATGAATTTGTACCTAAGTGAATCAGGATTTTCGGCATCATCCGATGTATAATCTTCTACTCTTGCAATTTTTTCGAAAATAATTTCGGTATCGTTTAAATCTTCTTTACCTTCCTCAGCCCTTGAATCTTTTAAAACTTCGATGTCTTTGTCCAGTAATTCATATATATGCTTTGAAATCAAATCTTTAATAATATATTCTACCGTTGTCTGGTAATGGAAAATAGGAGAGATTAATTCTGAATCAAGAATGTTAACAGACAATTTTACATCAGTTACCGTTTTTGGCCTATATTGATTGTCTTTAAAAGCACATTTGACAATAGAATAAGCATTTTCACCCCTTACGAAAGCACCTACATCTTCTTTTTGTCTCAACAATGAATTGGTGTTGTTTTCCAGTTCATTCAAACCCCTTTGAATATGGCCATGGAGGTGTCCATACATGTTGATGATTGATTTTTCAATCTCGCCGGTATTAAACTTGTCCATACCTCCGATTTGATCCAAAAGCTGGGCAATTTCCCTGGGGGTATACCTTGACAGGGTTTTTAATTCTTCCTTGTCAATGAAGTTCCTAATTTTTTTAACCATTTCATCTTCAGTGGTTGTTATGTATCTGTTAAACATATTCTGATAGTTCTGGTTAAAGTAATTATAAAGCTTCTCTTTAATACCACCCATTACATCGAGTCTGTCGAGAACATTTGCCGGAAGCTTCGCCTGGATATGATTTACAACTTTATCTATTTCTTCCCTTAAAACATTCTCTACCTCAGCCTGTTGATCTCTGAAATTTTGAGCTAATGAATTACGCGATCCAACCGCACTCGGTTTCTCCGGATCGAATACATTGGGACTCTTTGGCAGATCTGACATTTTTAACTCCTTAAAAATATTTTATTTTTTAATAAAAATAGAGCTTAATTCTATAACCATAGAAAAAAGTTAGAATATCATTTGTAAAAACATTGTATGTTTAAATAAATAATATAAAAATAAATTAATAAATGCAACAAATTTTATTAAAATAATTTATTAATAATAATTACTTGAAATGGTTGGGCTTTGCGGCCGAATCGGTTTATCATTTATTGAAATCGGCCTCGAAACATTGACTGAAATTCAAAAATAGAAACTCTTTATGCTGCTTTATACAATTGCAAGTGATTATCATTATACTATATTTACGTTTTAATTGTTCAAAATATTAAGAAAAAAATAAATTTTCTTAATTAAATATTTGTATTATTTTTATAATTTTTCTATTATTATAGAAAAAAATGTTTAATTTTTATTAATTATTCATTGGTTGTTAAAAAAGGCTCCAAACAGGGCTTTCATTTATTTAAAGCTGTTTTAATATATAAGGAAAATAATAGTTTGAACGGGAATGAATTTAAAAAATTGAAAAATTTTATAGATTCGAGTGATAATTTTATTGTATCGGGGCATGAAAATCCTGATCCTGATGCAATTTGTTCCTGTATAGCACTGGAACACCTTCTGGCAAGTTTGGGCAAAAAAGTAATCTGTATAAGCTCAGATGAAATTCCAATTAATTTAATTCCTCTAGATTTTAAAAAAGTCTTAAAATCTTTAGAGAATAACAATGTCATTCCTGATAATCTCGGTCAATACAACCTGATTATTGTTGATACAAATGTCGAGACAAATATTGGTAAATTATATAATTTTATTAATAATAAAATAAATAAAATATTCATTATTGATCATCATTCAGCAATTAATGAAGAAAAAATCAGGAATTCATTCGTAAACGGCAAGGCATCTTCGGTTTGTGAAATGATATACGGCATTTATCAAAAATTCAAGGTTGATATTCCCAAAAGGGTGGCGGATGCGATTTATACCGGCATCCTGTTTGATACAGGGTCATTTCATTATTCAAAAACTTCGAGCGAGACATTCCGTATAGCTGCAAGACTCGTTGATATAGGTACGGATCCTTATGACATATATCAGCTTTTATATGAACAGGAGTCGGTTGAATATCTCAAAATTCTGTCTTTCGTAATGTCAACATTGAGTTTGCATTATCACAACCAGATAGCGGTTATCAAAATGTCAAAAAAGCTCCTTGAAATGTCCGGTGCAACTTATGATGAATCCGCATCGATCATAAATATACCGTTGAGATCAAAATCCGTGAAAGCAGTGGTTTTTTGCAAGGAGAATCTCTCTGGAGTCAAAAGGATTTCCATGCGGTCAAAGGGAGACGTTGATGTCGTAAAACTTGCAACAGAGTTAAACGGCGGCGGTCACAAGAATGCCGCAGGTTTTAAACTTACCAGTGAATACAAATCATTCGACCAGGTGCTGCCGGGGATATTGAGTTACCTCAGACAGGAAATAATAAAAAATGGCAAAAACTAGTCAAAACGGCAATTATATCTCTTTATTACTTGTCAAATATATGATATAAAAATTAAATGAAGCTTAAATATTTAATTGTACTGCTGATTTTTTTTATATTAACCGGATGTATTAAAAACAGCGGTGAAGATGAAAACATTTATTCTACAGATAAATCTTCCCAGAAAAATTCCGAGATGCCCAATAATATGGTGCTTGATATACCGTACAGGAAACTGGAAACCTTCCTGGGGTCCAAATTCATCCCGGTTTACAGCCAGAAAATGAATCTTGATTCTGACAGTGATGAAGAAGTTGCCATTGCATACAAAACCGGTACAAAAAGCAGCATCAGGTTGATCATTTTCGATATTTTGCAAAACGGGATTATCAGGAAAAAAACAGAAATTGAGACAGGAATAGAAAAATCCGATTCTTTTGAACTCTCGTGTCATAATTTGCTTGAAGACAATGATATAGCCCTATTAATCGAGGGAAAGTCGAATGATAATAAATCGTTATTGTACATCTATCAATATTCTGACGATTCGTATAATAAGATCGGGGAATTCAGGGCCGATTATTCCATACTGGTGGATTATTCTGAAATCGAAGCCGAAACCGGGAAAAAAATAAAATTGAAGGAAATTACCACTCTGGACAGCTCGCCTGAAAGCAGCAATATCCAGCAAAAAAATGTTTATGTCTGGGATTATGCCTCAAGCCGGTTTACCCTTGCCGAATCAAGCCGCATTGTTTCGAATGACAGGAATTTGTCCAGTACATATTTGACGGATGGAAATAAATTTTTGGAATATGTCAGCGGATTCTGGTATCCCGAGAAATATCTTTCGCTGGTTAAAAGCCCGAATTTTGATCCGGAAAAATTCAATGCAAATAACATTGAATACCTCGCTTTTTCTGCCAGGGATATGGAAGTTTATATAAAGCATGATGACTACATGAATAAATATAAAATCAAAAAGGTTAATCTGATCTGGAGCCAGATGGCAGGAGTAAGACTGTCCATTGAGGGAATATCCAGCACCTCCCAGTTTTCAAATGCAACCCTTGATGTAATATTGACGGGCTCGGACAGTCTCCAGATAATAAGCTCGAATAAATTCGATGAATCAAATTATGTAAGACTCGACAGGCCTTTTATAGATTATGTCAATGATCGAATGAAGGAAAAATCTGATACTGATATAAACAAGATAGTTACATTCATAACAGATGAATTCATAAACAGTGTGAATAATACGGGTAATTCAAATACCGGTATCATAATTAATTTTTCAGCCAACAATGCGTTCGATGTACAGAAGGGACAGAAAATCGAAAAAGGCTTTTACAAGATAACAAGGGATAACCTTGGATATATAATAACTTTTCTGTTTGATTCTGACAACACCCTGCTTTTGAGTGATAATTTTCTTATCAGGGTTTTTGAAGATACACAGTCGATTTCACTAACTCCCATTGTGATGAAGCTCAACGGATTCATGGTTGATGATTCAAGAAAAGCATTGATATTCAAGAAGAGGAATAACGGATGATCTTCAGTCATTCCAAGACAACTGTTTTTGATACAATAATTTATCCCTACTGGGATGATAATAATGAGGATATTTATTCATTCTACCCGGATAAACTGTCCCAGAAGCTCAAGAAAGACAGGCAGCTTCTAAAGACAAAGCACGCTCATAAAAGATATTTTCTGGACAACAAGGATATAACGGTAATAAATACAGGCTCAATAACCGGAGTTAATTATGAAACCTTCAGGCAGTATTCTTCAACGGCCCTGAGCATTCTGAAAAAGGAATTGATGGTTGACAGGGCGGATTTGGTGCTTTTTGATGAAAGAACCGGTTTGTCTCCTGAAAAGCTCTGCGAGTCCTGTTTCACCGGCATCCTGCTTACGGATTACAGTTTTACCGGCTTTAAAACCAATAAATCAAACCAGATAGAAGTTGAAAGAATTAATCTTGTTATAAATCATGCAGTGGATGATTTTGAAACTATTCTTGGAAAATCACGAATAATAAGTGATGCGGTTAATTTTACCCGTGATCTTGTCAACGGTCCTGCAAATGTAGTTACGATAGGATACATGACGCAAACGGCGAGGAAACTTGTCAGGAAGAATAAAAAATTGAAATTAAGGGTTTTCAATGCAGGAGAGTTGAAAAGCAGGGGCTTTAACCTGATGCTGGCCGTTGGCGGCGGCGGACCCGAAGAACCCACTTTCCTTGAGATAACCTATAACAATAATAAAAAATTTCCGTCTATATGCCTTGCAGGCAAGGGGATAATTTTTGATACCGGCGGACTGGATTTAAAACCGCCGGGCTCCATGGATGATATGAAAACGGATATGGCCGGAGCCGGGGCCGTGCTCGGTATCATCAAAGCCGCTTGCGAGTTGAACCTTGATGTCAACATTACGGGCCTGATTCCTCTTGCGGAGAATTCGGTTGATAAAAATTCCTACAGGCCCGGAGATATAATAAAGGCATTCAACAGGAAAACAGTCGAGATCAAGAATACGGATGCCGAGGGCCGTCTCGTTCTTGCCGATGCACTTTCTTATTCGGACACGAAAAAATTCGATATGGTGATGGACTTTGCAACATTAACCGGTGCGGCAATCATCGCCCTGGGGAATAACATAACGGCCTGTTTTTTTGCAGCCAAACATTTAAGGGAAAAAATATTGTCTTCATCTGAAAATACGGGTGAGCCCGTATGGGAGCTTCCCCTGTTTGAGGATTATACCGATATGCTAAAAAGTGATGTGGCCGACGTTGCCAATATCGGCGACGCTCGCAGGGTTGCAGGCACTATCATCGGGGCACTTTTTTTGAAGGAATTCATCAGGAATGAAAACTGGATACATTTTGATATAGCCGGGCCGTCATACCTCGATAAGGAATTTTATTATAACCCGAAAGGCGCAACCGGCGTCATGATAAGAACAATTATCGATTTTCTTCAAAATTACCCTGCCGTTTAAGTCTGATAAAATTTATTTTTTTGTCAGTATTTTTCAATTTTCATATAATAATAATCGATAATCAAATATAATTAATTGACCGGTGATAATATATGAAAATACCAATCAAAAGATTTCTGAAAAACGCCTTTATATACATAAGCAGCCAGGTTCCTGCAAAGGAATTTTATATCATCAAGTCCGGAGAGGTGAGGATTACCCGTACAAATCCGATACTCGGAGTTTCGGAAGAAGTAAGAAGCGTCGGTTATATTTTCGGCATAATCCAGTGCATCACCGGCATTCCCGAGGAAGAGACGGCGCTGGCCCTGAGCGACTGCGAGGTATTCGTCATTCAAAAGCCGAATATGGAGGATATTTTTATTAATCATAACAAGGTAATTTTGAGAATTATTTCCGAATATTCGGAGATATTGCGGAAACTCGACAGGGACCTTGCAAACTTTGAATATTTCCCAGACTCCGAGAACCGGATTGGAAAAATTTTTGAAATTTCGTCAAAATTTATCCGCGATGAAGAATTCAAAAAAGCTGCTCATTTGATCCTCAGTCTGAAAAAGGAAAATAAGGAAGATGCGGATATTCGGACCCGCTGTGATAATATCTTAAAAAAATTGCCCGGGGTCGATTTTTATGAAAGTGAATCGATTGTTGCCGATGTGAAAATTCCTGCGGGAACGGTAATATTCACGGAATTTGAGAATTCCGACTGTTTTTATATAATTAAAAGGGGACGGGTAAAAATAACCAAGTTGATGCATGACAAGGAAATACTTCTGGCGATTCTCGGCGACGGTGATATTTTCGGTGAAATGTCGATATTGAACGACAAGCCGAGGAACGCCACGGCAGAGACCATAGATGCCACAGATGTCATGATAATCAATAAAAAGGGCATTGACAAAATGCCGCCCCCGCTGTTCATAAAATCACTTGAGTTCTTGTCAAAACGCATCTGGCTCGTACAGCAGCAGCTGATATGCTACAAACTGCCGCTTACGGTTTCAAAACTTTACTACATGCTTACTTCCAAGATCAAGCAGTCGATTAAAAATCCTGAATCCGAGCAGAATTTGTCGTTCATATTCAAGTTTCCTGCAAAGGAATTATACAGGATGGTTGATTATGATCCCGAAGAGAACGATGAAAAGGATATAGAGGAATTCCTTAATGATAAAAACATCGATTTTTTTTCGGATTCGATCAGGATAAAGAGCATAAAGGAGCTTCTTGACAAGAATGCGTATTATTTTTCCAGATCGCTGATGATTTATAATTCCAGGGCCGATATGATCTGATTTTACCAGAAAATCCTGTCCGCTCCGTTTTTTCTAAGTAAAGAGGCCGTGTCCTGGGTCATGTTTGGGTGTCCGCAGATGTAAAAATCGAATTCCCTGAAATCAAGACCCGCTGATTTGAGATAATCGGTGACCCTGCCCCTGAAATATGGAGAATGTCCGGAAGGGTTCTCTATGCAGACTATTTTTTCCAGCTCAAAATATTCTTCGTAGCTGCAAATAAATTTATCCAGGTAATTATCCTCATCCTTCAGGCAGCCGAATAAAACGGTAATTTTCTGTTTGATCCCGTTCTTTTTAAGGGAATCCATCATGTGCAGGAACGGCACCAGGCCGGTACCTGTAGCTATAAACATTATACGGCGGTTTGTATCATTATAAACAAGATCCGAAATGGGAAGCCTGAACATCGATTTGTCGGAAATTTTTATTTCTTTGGCGTATTTCGAGCCATGTCCGCCGGGCCTGGTATCTATGATCAGGGTAAGTGTTTTTATATCTGATCTGGCAATCGAATATGACCGCCACTCTGCCTCTGCTGCCAGGAGCTTTACGTGCTGTCCCGGCAGTATGTTAAGATTTTTTTCAAAACTGTATGTAAGTTCGACAAGGTATCCGGACGGCTCCTTTTTTTCAATCAGGGTACCTTCTGCCTTGTCTTCGGTACTGGCATTTTCAAATGAAGCTCTTTTTGTTTTTTTACCCGGTTTTTGCGGCGAATAAAAAAGGGATTTCAATATTACCCTTAATATCCCTGACGATCCGTTCAGATAACTTGCGGTTGCCATGCCGCTCAGCAGAGCCGGTGCTATGCCGTTGCACAATATATCCTGACCCGTGAGGTACAATCCCCTGACAGGTGTTTTTACTTCGATCCTGCTGATTTTGAATCTCTCGGGAACTGCCGGAAGTCCGTAAAAATTGCCCAATGAATGGCTGGTAAAGTGCCTGAAGGTGAGGGGGGTTGCCATTTCCCTGTAAACAACAAGGCTTGAGAAGCCGGGAACATATTTATCCACAAGGGCGATAATATTATTTATTACCCTTTCCTTTAATTCGTAATATTCGCCGGATCTTTTTTTCCAGCTGGATTTTTCCCATTTTTCGAATGCACTGTAGGGAAATATCGCGACTATGTCCGCTGTATGTCCGCCCGGTTTCCGGCTCTTGTATGAAGGGAAAGAGAGAAAGCAGTATTTGGGGGCATCAAAAATGTTTCCTGAATTTATGTTGAAAATTTCAAAATCATTGCCGTCTATGATCCAGTTGTTTTCTCCCCTGATGCCCAGCGTTTCGGGTGAATTTTTTAATCCCAGGTAAAAATCGACCCCGCTGTAATGCGGCTTAAAATTTTTCAATTCCTTCTGCAGTTTGAGCCCGAGGTTTTCGGGCAATAATTTTAAAAATGTGTTTTGTACCCCGGCATCCGAGATAATTACAGGAGCATAATATTCCGTTATTTCTTTGGAATGCCCCGCTAGGTTCCTTACCCTTACGCCCACGGCTTCTTCGTCTCTGAGAATTATTTCCGTGACTTCCCTGTTTATCAATATTTTCCCGCCGCTCTCCTCGATAGTTTCTTCAAAAAGGGTGGAAATTTTTTCTGCTCCTCCGTCAGGGAAGACTCCTCCATTATAATAGTGATGCTCGATCACGGCATGAACGGCAAATGCGCTTTCCGAAGGCGGGATGCCGTAATTGCCCCATCTTGCGGAAAGAATATTTTTCAACCTGACATCCGTAATATATTTGTTCATGTATTCGCCCGTGGTCATAAGGGCCTTCTTCCTGTTGATTTTGCTCAACAGTTTGAAGAAGAATGAAACCGGGGGATAAAGGAAGCAGGAAAAAAAATAAAAAATATACCATAACCTGATTTTGTGAATGTCGGAAATATATTTTTTGATCTCTTTTTTATTCTCGGGGAAATTTTTGATTAGTTCATCCATGTACCCTTTAACCGATGAATTGATATTGAGCGTCAAGCCGGGCATGAAAATTTTTTCAAACGGATCGCTCATTTTGTTCCATTTTAGCCGGTCATTCGTGAGATATTTAAAAAACGACCATCCGATTATGTCAAGGAGCCTCAGTTTCATGTTGCCGACATAATGCAGCCCCACGTCCCATGAGTATGAGCCCCGTTTGAACTCGTGGGTCAATCCTCCCGGCTCGTAATGTTTTTCCAGCACAAGGACGCGTTTTTTATTCAATTTTGAGAGTATACCGGCAGTGGTCAAACCGCCCAGTCCCGAGCCTATGACTATGGCATCATAGTCGTTGTTATTTTCATTTTGATTGGTTGTATTTATCATAAATTATAGTTTTCCAAAAAGGCAATTTTTTAAAGAAAATGATATATGAATTTATATAAAGGAAATAAATTAATACTGAACGATTATATATTAAGTTGCCGGTTTCTGTCAAGGATTTTACTGGTTTGTCATATTGACCGGCTGGCCGGTGGTTTCCAGAACCGACAGCCAGAGCTCGCTTTCAGGGTCGATTTTTTTCCTTTTTGAAACCGCCACCTCTATGGGCAGGTGAATGAACTCGCCGTTTAAATAACCGATCACGATGTCGGTTTTGCCGCTCATTCCCGCATGTACGGCCCTCTGCGCAAGCTGGAGGCAGAATACCGAATCATTCGGAGTGGGCGGTGTTGACCTTAAAATATAGCTCGGATCGATATATTTGACTTCCGCATGCACCTGCGATTTTGCAAAATAATCCTTGATTTTTTCCTTTAGAAAAAGGCCTATGTCGACTAACTTCTTGTTGCCCGAGGCATCGAATCCCCTGTCCTGGTCCTCGCATAAATTTTGGCCGGCACCCTCTGCAATGAGAATCACGGCATGATTTTTTTTAACTATTCGTTTTTTTAGATGCTCAAGGAAACCGTTGGGGCCGTCCAGCTCGAATTTTACTTCCGGCACCAGGGTGAAATTTACGTCGTTGGTCGCAAGTGTTGTATATGCAGCTATGAATCCCGACTCCCTGCCCATGACCTTCACGAGCCCGATGCCGTTGTAAGCGCCCTTTGCCTCGACATGGGCAGCCTCGATGGCCTCGCATGCCTTACTGAATGCAGTTTCGGTGCCGAATGTCTTGTCGATATATGAAATATCGTTGTCGATGGTTTTTGGTACACCGATTACTGCAATCTTGAGATTGCGTCGCGTTATTTCCTTATAAATTTCACGTGCGCCCTTCAAGGTGCCGTCGCCGCCGATCGTATACAGAACATCGATTTTTAATTCTTCGAGTTTATTGACGATTTTCGTTATGTCCTGCGGGCCCCTTGAACTGCCGAGTATCGTTCCGCCGTCCTTGTGTATGGCTTCAACGAGGTCGGGATTAAGCTCTATTATTTCTCCGCCTTCATTCTCAATGAATCCCTTGTATCCGTGCTTGATACCATAGATGACCCTGTTGTTATACCTGTAGTAATTCATCAGCACAAGGGCCCTGATCACCGCATTGAGGCCAGGGCATAAGCCCCCGCATGTCACGATTGCGCTCCTGGCTTCCCCCGGTTTGAAATAAATCTTTTTCCTGGGGCCCGCTTTTTCAAAAGAAATTTTTTCTGCAGCGTTGGTCGATTTTAAAAGGTTATGCTCGAATATTTCGGTTGCCGCATAGATCCTGTTTTCGTCATGGATATAATTCGCAACATCATCATCCGGCCTGTCGGACAGGTTAAGCGGCGAGTCAAATTGCGGCGTGCCGAGCGTCTTTACATTGAGGTCGAATTTCAACAGTTCCTGTATCATCTGGTTCATGGTTCATTCTCCGTTTATTGTTGTTTTAGAATGCATTTTTTTATTTCAATGAGGCTCGCTTCGAGCCAGTCGGTTCCGGGATGATCGAGGTATGCATAGTTGATTTTCGATGATGAATTTATGAAGACCTTGTGCATGTCGTAATCCATATTTTCAAGAAGTTTTGTGACAGTATCAAAATCCCCGCCCTGTTTGCCGATACCGGGAATCAAAAGCGGGACACAACCGCCTTTTTTGAATTCTCCTGCAATGGCCCTCAATTCGTCGATGTGCGTTGCTCCTGCAACTGCGCCTATTCCTGGTGAATGCATTCCGTTCCACTCCGCAATTTTTTTGGTTATTTTAAAATAAAGCTTGCCGCCGTCTGCGAGGTCGAGCATCTGGAAGTCTCCGCTGCCCCTGTTGGATGTCCTGTTGAGAATGAAAAAACCCTTGTCTCTGTATTCAAAAAATGGCATGAGCGAATCTTCACCGAGGTATGGTGAAAGTGTAACGGCATCGGCTTTAAGATCGTTAAACACAGCATTTGCGTATGCTTTCGATGTGTCACCGATATCACCCCTCTTGCAGTCGAGGATGACGGGCAGATCGTATTTTTTGCACCGTGCGATTATTCTGACAAGCGCCCTGTATCCGGCGATGCCATGCTGTTCGTAAAATGCTATGTTTGGCTTTACGGCAAGTGCGTATTCGTTGAAACTGTCTATCAGTGAAAAGTAGAATTTCGTGATTGTCTTTTCAATATTCGACCTGTTTTTAAACGGGATTTTTTCGATCACCGCATCGAGCCCGATACATAAAACGGTTTTATATGTTTCAAACCGTTGTTTGCACATTTCGATAAAATTCATTGTTTTTCCCTGTTGTAATTATTATTTATAAATTCCCCGTTTTGATACAAAACTTTGCCTTTAATTATAACTGTATCGATCCTGCAGTCAGTCTCGAGGCCGTCATACGGCGAAAACTTCGCCTTTGTATATGTACAGGAAGTCTTGAACGTATTCTTTGTTTTTTTGATTATTGTCAAATCGGCAAAGTTGTTCTTTTTTATCCTGCCGCGTTTTTTTGTTTTGAAAATTTTATATCCGCTTGTAAGCAGCCTGAAAATTACCTCAAGAGAAAGGATGCCGTGCTGGAACAAACTGTACAATGCATAAAACGCCGATTCCAGCCCGGGGATCCCCGAAGGCTGGCTGCCGGACTCCTTTTCATTCAGAAGGTGCGGTGCATGATCCGTACCGATTATATCAAAAAAACCTTCGTTAAATGCCTTTCTCATCTCCATGACATCTTCCATCCTCCTGATCGGCGGATT
>JBJKSS010000395.1:0-3966 GCA_046703745.1 Spirochaetota bacterium | reverse complement strand
AAACAGCAATGAGGGAAAAAGCTTCGATCATCGGCCTGTCAGCCCTTATGACAACCACCATGACCGAGATGAAAAATATAGTTAATATGGCCAGGGAAAAAAAACTTGATGTCAAAATTATTGTCGGCGGAGCGGTGATAACACAGCAATATATGGAAGAGATCAAGGCTGACGGTTATGCAAGGGATGGTTTTGAAGCAGTTAAACTGGTAAAGAAATTACTTCAGGTTGAGAATTGATAAATTGATTTCTGATACAAAAAAGTTACGTAATGGTAAGAATGTACAATAATGTTTAATTTTACAGAAAATCAAATGGAAAATGCATTGAATTCGGGGTAAATTCAATTTAAATTTGCTTGATAATGGCATGTAATTTGCTTTGATATTTTTGAAAAAATATCTCAGTAACTATAAATTTATTTTTAGGAGGAATAGTTTATGGAGGAAAAAAAATACCTCGCGAAAGAGAAATTTGTTCCAAAAACTCCATGTAAAACCGGTGCAGATGTAATCAAATTCTGCAAGGAAGAAGGCATACAGTATGTTGATTTCAAATTCATGGATTTTCCTGGAATGTGGCAGCATGTAAGCACTCCGATATATGAATTATCGGAAGAGATTTTTGAAAACGGAAGAGGTTTCGACGGTTCATCTATCAGAGGGTGGAAGTCAATCGAATCAAGTGATATGCTCATGGTACCGGATCCCACAACAGCAATGATCGATCCGTTCTGTGAAATACCTACATTGAGCGTTATCTGTGACATCGAGGACCCGATTACAAGGGAAAGATACAACAGGGACCCGAGAAACATCGCAAAAAATGCAGAAGAATATTTAAAGTCAACAGGAATCGGTGATACCATTTATGTCGGTCCTGAAGCAGAATTCTTTATTTTCAACAACATCCAGTACGATTATCACACCAACAAGGGCACTTTCTTCATTGATTCCGATGAAGGTATCTGGAACACAGGCAGGGATGAAAAACCGAACCTCGGTTACAAGATCAGGTACAAGAGCGGTTATTTCCCTGTACCGCGTGTTGATTCCTTGCAGAATGTAAGAACCGAGATGGCTGAAGTAATGACAAGGTGCGGTCTCCATGTAGAGGCCCAGCATCATGAAGTTGCAACAGCAGGTCAGGCAGAAATCGACTTAAGATTTTTAAACCTTTTAAAAATGGGCGATGCTCTTACATTATTCAAATACATAATAAAGAATGTTGCTGTTGCAAATAACAGGACTGTTACATTCATGCCCAAGCCATTATTCGGCGACAACGGTTCTGGTATGCATGTTCACATGTCAATCTGGAAAGACGGCAAACCTACATTCGCTGGCGACAAGTACGGCGGTTTGAGCGAGATTGCTCTCTACTGGATCGGCGGAATTCTCAAACATGCAAAATCACTTAATGCATTCACAAACCCGTCAACTAACTCATACAAGAGACTCGTTCCGGGCTACGAAGCTCCTGTTAACCTTGCATATTCATCAAGAAACAGGTCGGCTTGCGTCAGGATCCCGATGTATTCACCTAGCCCCAAGGCTAAGAGAACGGAAATCAGGTTCCCCGACCCGTCATGTAACCCGTACCTCGCATTCTCAGCCTTGATGATGGCCGGTCTCGACGGTATACAGAACAAGATCAACCCAGGCGAACCGCTTGACAAGAATATCTACGATCTTCCTCCGGAAGAACTCGCAAAGGTTCCGTCAGTATGCGGATCATTGGGCGAAGCCTTGAGCGAACTTGAAAAAGACCATGACTACCTCCTCAAGGGCGATGTATTCACAAAGGATATCATCGAAGCATGGATCGATTACAAGAAACTCAATGAAGTCGATGCAATCAATTTAAGGCCGCATCCCTACGAATTCTTGCTGTATTACGATATCTAGGATATCATAACTACAGTTGTTTGATCCATTTAAAGGAGCGTTTTATGTAATAAGCGCTCCTTTTTGTTTCACCGATTGGCGCTGATTTTGAATGTTCTTATACTGTCAAATGTTTCACGCTTCATACAACTGCTTTATTATTGTACTTGCGCTACTCAGTTTTGTCAATGGTCTGGCGATCCCTTGGAATATTTTCTCAATCTGCGTTAATCTGCGTAATCTGTGGATTTTTCCTGTCCGCAGATTACTGCCCCGATGCCTCAGCGTGAGCGACTTGAGTGAGCCTCGCCGAACTCTCGGCCGAACGCTAATCGAGGGGACACAGATTTTCACAGATTAAAGACATGCTTTACCTCAAAAAGATTTATCGTCTATTGAATCAAATTTATCAAAAAAACCATATTTTATGAAAATATTGTTTGCTTTTCAAAAATATTGTATATTTTATTAATGAATAAAATTTTTATAAAAATTAAAACACTTCTATTAAGGTTTTTTCTTAAAAATTTTACATTTCTTTTAATGCCTAAAAATCAAAGATCAATTCTTTACTGGAGAGAATATTTTTTTAATGTGGTTTTTTTCATTATGCTTTTAATAAGCGGGGTAATAATCATTTATTCGACAATCCGGCAAATTATGGGGCATAATTACGGTTTTCTTTTTTTGAGTCTAAGTATTTTTGTAATTGGAAATATAATTTTTTTTATCCGTAAAATTCCGTTTTATGTGAGAAGTTTTATCGGATGCACCATCTTCTATTTTGTCGGATTACTGGTTTTTTACAAGATTGGACCCGTTGCCGACGGACTATTTTGGTTTTTTTTGTTTTCTATTTTTAATGCGTCATTCAACGGTGTCAGAGGCGTGATATATTCCAATATAGTGATTGCCCTTACCGTTATCTTTTTTATTTTTGCAATTCCCAGATATGATTTTAACTGGATTGCAATCAATAAATATTTTTATGGTTCCAACGGATGGAATTTAACAGGGACAAATTTATTTTTTTTGAATTTCATTTCTTCGGCTTCAGTTCTCTTTTTCATGAATAATCTTGAAAGGGTTATAATTAAAAATGCCGATTCAAGAAATGCAATTATTTTCGGATTGGCAAGTTTAACCGAATATCGCGATAATGACACAGGCAAGCATCTGGAAAGAATCAGCAAATATTCTGTTTTATTGGCAGAAGAATTAAAAAAAACAAAAAAATATAAATCCTATATTACTGATAACTATCTGGAGGATCTTGAGATATCGTCAATCCTGCATGATATAGGAAAAGTCGGAGTAGAAGATAAGATATTGCTGAAAAAAGGAAAGCTTACAAACAAGGAATTTGATAAAATAAAAATGCATCCAGTTATCGGATACAAAGTAATTGAAAGTATAAATAAAAAAATGAAAGATAAAAATTACCTGAAATTGGCCAGCCAGATAATCCTTTATCATCATGAAAAATATAACGGTACAGGTTACCCAAAGGGATTGGCAGGTGAAGAAATACCTTTATCGGCAAGAATAGTTGCATTGGTGGATGTTTATGACGCTTTGGTCAGCGAGAGAGTATATAAAAAAGCTTTCACTCATGAAGAATCGGTAAAAATAATAATAAACGAAAAAGGCAGTCATTTTGATCCTGATTTGGTAGATGTTTTTAAAAAGGTACATAAAAAATTCCATGCAATATCCTGATTTTCTTCTCTCATCGTATGAGTCCGGTGATTTTAAAGGGGTATTCATCAAGCCTTTGGATGCATAAAAATCGGACTCTTCAACAGGCCGAATCTGCCTAAACTCGACAAAGCCGGCTGCATCGGTTTTTGCCATCTGGCAATCGAAGTTGAGAGCAGGGAAAAGGTCAACGAAATCACCGAATACTGTCTGAATAACAACATAGTCCTCCGCAAAAACAGGGAACAGTATGACGACGGTTTTTATGAAAGGTCTTTCGGCGATCCGGACGGAAATGATATAGAGATGGCATATATTGATGCTAATGTGTATCCTGAAGGTAAATGTAAAATAGGCCTGGGCAACTTTCATCTGATAGGAT
>JBJKSS010000394.1:0-4740 GCA_046703745.1 Spirochaetota bacterium | reverse complement strand
TTTCAAACGGCAATGCGGATAAAAACGGCCAATAAACCGGTCAAGCAACCATGTCGATATTCGATCCGACTGAAGAATGCCGTCTGTAATGATGTGAAACAGTGATGGTTCTTGTAGTGCCGCCCGCCATAAAAGGCTCACCGGTATATGGATCATAATCAATTCTGTATGAAACAAAAACCATCACGTTGTCGCCCTTAAATATGGCCCTGTCGACTGCATTTCCAACATGCTCCATCTCATGGGCAGGTACGGCGACGAACGACTCGGGACCCGAGAGGGGCGAAGCATAAGTGAATGAAACACCGGCCTCGTCGGAAACATCCTTGTACATATGAAGCGTTTCCCTGTGCGGTTTGTTTACGTTTTCAATATTTTTACGGATGGCATTTTCATGAATCTTTTGAGGCTGCTTTTCAACGGGACGCACCGTATTTTTATTTTTCACGATATTTTCGGGCTCAAGCATTAAAATCGCCCTGTTGGAATAATCGACTACTGCCATGGCGTTGCCGTTTCTATAGGCGATTTCGGCAAGCTGGATAAGATTGTATGCCCTCGCATCAACAGGGCTCAGGCCATTTTTAACCAAATATGCCCTTGCCCTCTGGAGAGCATCCAGGGCCTGCTGATCATAATATTTTTTTAATTCAGGATTATTTTTTATTATTAAAGGATAGATTGTAACCGGTGCAACAGGTTTAACACTCTCCATTGCAAACCCCTTATTTTGCCGCTTCTTTTATACTATAATGATAACACATTTAATTCCCTATTTCAAGTGAGGGATATTTCGTCCGGCAGACAATTGTCAATCTGTTTTTATCACATCGCCTGCCCTGCAGCATACGATACGGCTGTCACCAGGATCGAATTCCTCCTTGAGGTGCGTCGCATAATAAACCGTTTTATTGCCGGTAACAGGAATGCCCCTGGCCACAATATCGTCAACCGACACATGAACCTTGCGGATATCGTCTTTCATGCCGTTACAGTCAATCAGTACTGCACGGGGCATCTCCGACAAAACCGTGTCGATGTTTTCATTCCACAGGGTGTCGGGCATATAGGAAAAGACCGGGGTTCCCTGTTGATCGTAAAGCAGGAACCCGTAAGTAGGCCTTGAATGCTTCATCATGAAATATCTCGTTTTCATGCCGCTGCAGAATGACACCCGGCATTTTTCATTCACAGGAACAAAATCAAAATTATCCTTCATCCATTTGACGGATGGATTATCCCTGCTGAAAGCCGTGCGAACAAGCTCCAGTAGGATTCTCTTCGCATCTTTCGGGGCAAAAATCTTTATCTTTTTGCTTAGACCCCGATTATTGTGACAATGACAGAGACCGAGGAGAAAAAAGGGAAATCCGAAAATATGATCGCCGTGCAGATGGGAAACATATACGGACTCCAAACCGTCAAAATTTATTTTATTGTTTTGCAGGGTAAACATTATATCCGGCGGAAGTTCGCAGAGGCATTTGCCGTCTATTACGAATGAGTTGTAATGAAGCCCGTTATTCAGGGCACCGCCGTTGCCTAATATCGTTATTTCCATGGCTATTGAATCAGATCGGCCTTATGCCAAGCTTCTCGGATATTGCAATAAGCTTCTCGATCGGCTTTGTCGGGTTTTCGCCCTTCCTGTATATGAAAGAAATCACAACCGGGTCGAAAAGGGAACTTATGTCGATCAGGCAGACTTCGTCGAAATACCTGTAGTTCCCGATTATGGAATAATCGGCAAAATCATTCAACACAACGTCGACGAGCGACAGGCAGTCACTGGTATGATAGAGTATATTAAGATCGGCTTCCTCTTTTTCCACATTCTTCATCAGGTTGAAATAAAACGGCGTTGTAGCATCATTAACAGCTCCCCTGAAACCTTTAAGTTCCCTGAGGGATTTGATATTGCAAAATTGACCCTCTTTGTCCTTTTTGCAGGCAAGGAATATTTTGGCTTCGGCAATCGGCTTGTAAACCAGATCGTCATTTTTCACCTGCGGCACGACGCCGACTATGAAATCGATTTCCCTGTGCAGGAGCCTCTGTGTCGAATCAAACTGGTTCGTTTTCAAAAGAATTATTTTTATATCCGGGTTTTTCTTCTGGAATTCAAAAAAAATCGGCTTCAGGTAATATTCATAAAAATCATTCGTCGTGGCAAAACGCACTTCCCTGAAACTTGCCCTCCGGATAATCGAGTTAATCGAGATATTTTCATTATAAATCTTTTCGGACTCCCTGCCAAGGATGTGCCCGAACTCCGTAAAGTCGAGCTTGTTGCCGGATGTCTTGACAAGCCTTACGCCGTAGAATGCCTCAAGCTGTTTGACAGCATATTTCATGTTCCTGTCGGTGCTTGAAACATAAAAGTTGGCAGCAGCCTTGTTGAAATTTTTATATTTGTAAATATAATAAAAACGGATCAGGTACTTGTTTGCTTCGAGGAACTGCATTGATTCGGTCATGGATAGAATATTATAAAAATTATTGATTATAATCAAGTTTTTTCTCCACAATTGACTTGTGTGTGGCGGGGGCATCCCGAGTCTATGCGGCTCTATGTGTATGAATATCATGAAGACATGAAGGCCGGAAATACCATGGGGGACAAGGGGTTACAACCCTTTGTTCCCGATTCTATGAGATTCTATCCCGATTCTATGCGGCTCTATGCCTATGAATATCATGAAGACCGCCAAATACCATGGGGAAACAAGGGGTTGTAACCCCTTGTTTCCAGTACAGTCCAGAGTCTCGTGTTCCGCATAATTTTTGCGGATACCACAAATCATTTTGGCATCGAGACATAAAATAATGGCAGAGAGACATAATGTTTTGTCCATCTTGCAAACCATTATGTCTCGAAGAATTCCCCCATCTCTTCTGCAATCACATTGAGACCGGGCACCTTGTCCCTGTTTTGCTTTACAGCAGCATAAATTTTATACAGTACCAAAGGGCTATGACAAGGCGGAGGCGTCCCGATCCCGATGGAATAATCGGGACTCTCGACGCACACATAAAAGTGCTGGCTTGGTTGAACTGAAATTAATTTGTTGATTTAAATAAATGATTTTTGATACTATGTTTGTGAGTTGATGATAAAAGTCGCACTTTTATGTCGCATACGGTAATCGTTACCTGCAATGCCTTAAAAAAAGAATTAAAATATTGACAAATTTTATAAAACGTAATACACTTTGTATTACAAAGGATAAGATTATGACTACAATTCGTCTTTCAAATGAGATTGAAAATATCTTAAAAAATATTGCTAAAAATGAACATAAATCAAAATCTGAAATTATTAAATTGGCATTATTAAAATATTTTGAAAATAATGATAATTTGTCACCTTATAATTTAGGTAAAGATGTTTTTGGTAAATACGGTAGTGGAAAAAAGGATAATTCACAAAATTATAAAAAGAAATTAAAGGGAAAAATCGGTGCAAAATTCTCTCATTGATGCTGGTCCATTAATTGCATTATTTGATAATGATGATAAATATCATAACAATGTTTTGAATTTTATAAAAGATTATAAAGGCAAACTATTTACATCATGGCCAGTCATAACTGAAGTATCATATTTTTTAAATTTTAATGTAAATGTTCAAATAGATTTTTATAAGTGGATCCAAAAAAATGCAGTTCAAATAATAAATTTAACAAATGATAATATTCAAAGAATTATTGAGTTAACTGAAAAGTATTCTGACTTACCAATGGATTTAGCAGATGGTTCTTTATTATTAATATCGGAAATGTTGACGATAAAAAATATTATAACAATTGATTCAGAATATTATGTTTATAGAACGCGTGATAAAAAAATGTTAAATAATTTATTAGAAAAATATTTATAAAAATACGGCGGGACTGGACAACACACCGTATGAGCTGCGGCGCTCGGCTTTTCCAGTACTCAAACTTTCATCCATCCGGCATAAACCAAACTCCCTGCATCCAATTTCAAAAAAAAATTTGCTTTTTTTAATCATATTGTGATAATATGCTTCAGGAAAATCAGGGAACAAATTTTATAAAATGTTCATTAAGTGTTTTTCTGCAAAAAAGACGTCAAGGTTTCTTTTGTTTTTTCGTTTGACAAAATATCGATGAGGCATGGCTGTCCGTTTTGGGGCCGTTGATTGCATTGTCACTTCTTTAATTCTGTTCGGAGGAGAATTAAAGGAGCTCAGGGGTGAACTAATTGAGTCCGGAACTGAATTAGAGGAGATAAAAGCACAATTAAAGAGCATCCGAACTCAATTAACCGAGCTTTTTACTCAATTAAAGGAGTAAATAACTCCTCTAATTCACCTTTTAAGCGGGGAGGGGTACTTCAGATGTCCCCCCCACTTTACTGTTGATAAAATTTATTACTGGTAATATAATTATAACTATTATGAAAATGTTGACGGCTAAATCTGTATCATGAAATGTTTCAGGAATTATGAAAAAGAGATCATTCATACGGGACATTTAAAGGACAACAGCCCGGTTGTTTTTCATTTAATCGGCCCGGAATGCAGGGAATGCATTATGAACGAATTTTCAAAATTGTCCCTGGATACGAGAATATCAAGGTTTAATTCCGCTTCAAAAAAAATTTCAAAAAAAGATATTGATTACCTGACCCGGCTGGATCAGAAAAACAGGTTTGCAATCGGCGCAAGGTATCGCCGCACCTGCCCGGGAATGGGCATTGCACGCTATATCCTGA